>NZ_AJRH01000004.1:0-103281 GCF_000297015.1 Streptococcus sp. GMD6S
GCTCTTAGCTTGTCATCAGCCATGACCTCTCCAATTCTAATTATGATACTAAGGGCGAAAAAGTCAAAGTGAAAATAGGAGATTGACGATGTGTTCGATGAACACAAGGAAATCTTTCTTTTTTTCGCAGACCTCCGTCCGAATTCAATTACATGATACTAAGGGCGTCAAAAAGCGACTGAAAAATAGGAAATCTACGCAGGCTTCGATGAAGTCAAGGAGATTTATCTTTTTTCCGAGCTTTTAGCCCGTGTTCAACTCTACAAGCAACTTGGATACAACACGTATCTCAAGTTGCTACGGTTGCCGCTATTAGGCGGTCAACCTTGTAGACTTACTAAGTCGTTCGTCGAATAACATCGATTCGACTCCCTCCTGTCGCAACTTTACAAACAACTTAGATACAAAACATATCTTAAGTTACTAAAGTTAAAAACAACAATTATTTTACATAACTTATCTTATGTAATTCTATTCTTTGTTATATGTTTTACGGATGGCATCTTTGATGCTTTCAACTGTTGGAATCATTGCATTTTCTAGATTTTGTGCGTAAGGCATTGGCACATCTTCTCCGGCGCAACGGCGGATTGGTGCGTCTAGATAATCAAATGCTTCTGATTCTGAAATAATAGCTGAAATCTCTCCGATATAGCCACTTGTTTTGTGAGCATCGTTGACAAGCACCACCTTACCAGTCTTCTTCACTGAGTTAATGATGATATCCTTATCAAGCGGAACGAGGGTACGTGGGTCTACAATTTCAACAGAAATTCCTTCTTCTGCTAATTCTTCAGCAGCTTGAACCACACGACGAAGCATTTTCCCGTAAGTAACAACTGTTACATCTGTTCCTTCGCGTTTGATTTCCCCAACCCCAAGTGGGATTGTATAGTCTGGATCAACTGGCACTTCCCCCTTTTGGTTAAATTCGGACTTGTATTCAAGAATGATAACTGGGTTGTTATCACGGATAGAAGACTTGAGCAGTCCTTTCATGTCAGCAGGCGTACCTGGAGCTACAACCTTGAGACCAGGGATGTGTGTAAACCAAGACTCTAGAGATTGCGAGTGCTGGGCCGCAGAACCAACTCCGTTACCAGCTGCACAACGTACAGTCATTGGAACCTGACCTTTACCACCAAACATATAACGTGTTTTAGCAGCTTGGTTGACGATATTGTCCATGGCAATGACTGAGAAATCCATAAAGGTCATATCAACGATTGGGCGAAGTCCTGTCATGGCTGCTCCTGCTGCTGCTCCAGAAATTGCTGCTTCAGAAATCGGACAGTCACGAACGCGTTCTGGACCAAATTCTTCGAGCATTCCAACAGAAGTACCGAAGTCTCCTCCGAAGACACCGACGTCTTCTCCCATCAAGAACACATTTTCATCGCGACGCATTTCCTCAGACATAGCAAGGATAATGGTGTCACGGAACGACATTGTTTTTGTTTCCATTTTTATCTCTTTCTCCTTAGTCTGCGTAAATATCTTCAAATGCTGATTCTAGTGGTGGGAATGGGCTTTCTTCCGCAAATTTAACAGAAGCTTCTACCGCTTCCTTGACTTGTGCTTGAATTTCTTCCAATTCTTCTACACTTGCAATATTGTTTTCGATGAGGTATTTGCGAAGATTTTCGATTGGGTCTTTTTGTTTCCACAATTCCACTTCTTCACGCGTACGATATTTACCAGGGTCAGATGATGAGTGACCAAGCCAGCGATAGGTTACACTTTCAATCAAGACTGGGCCATTGCCACCACGAACATGATCTACGGCTTTCTTAAATCCTTCATAAACGTCGATGACATTGTTTCCATCTTCGATAAACATTCCAGGAATTCCATATGCCGCACTACGTTGATGGATATGCTCCACATTGGTCATTTTCTTGATATCCGCAGAAATCCCATAACCGTTGTTAATGCAGTAGAAAATAACAGGAAGTTTCCAAATAGAAGCCATGTTCACTGCTTCGTGGAAAACACCTTCGTTGGTCGCACCATCTCCAAAGAAGCAGACAACGATTTTACCAGTATGTTGCATTTGCTGACTGAGGGCTGCACCAACAGCGATTCCCATACCACCACCAACGATACCATTTGCACCAAGGTTCCCAGCACCCAGGTCAGCGATATGCATAGAACCACCTTTTCCTTTACAGGTTCCAGTGTATTTCCCGAGGATTTCAGCCATCATTCCATTGAGGTCAATCCCTTTGGCAATAGCCTGTCCATGTCCACGGTGATTTGAGGTAATCAGATCATCTGGATTAAGAGCCAGCATCGCTCCGACGTTAGCAGCTTCCTCTCCGACAGAAAAGTGAGTCATACCAGGAACTTTCCCCTTTTTCACTAACTGAGCAATTTTTAAGTCCATGCGACGGATTTCTTCCATCTTACGGAACATCTCTAGCAAAAGATTCTTATCTAAAGTTGACATAATCTTGCCTTTCTAACTTTGTACTTACCTTACTATTTTACCTTTTTTAGTATACACTGTCAAAGTATATGGCTAATAAAATTTCACAATATAAAAAAATAAATCCCTGTTAAAACAGGGATTCTCTCTAGTTAGAGCATTTTTTCACAAAGTTGTTTTTCAGGATAATTTCTTAAAATTAGCTCAATCTTTTCATTACGGTTTTCAAACGCCATTGATACAAACAACCAGAAACAATCAAGCTGGCAATTAACCCAATCCAGTAGGCAAATGCCCCTAAGTCAGTTACTTGATCTAGTAGATATCCTAGTGGTATCGCTACTCCCCAATATCCGATTAAGCCAAGATAGAAAGGAACGATAGTGTCCTTATACCCTCTTAAAATTCCTTGGAGCGGAGCCGCAAAGGTATCAGCTAACTGGAAAAAGAGACTGTATGTCAGGAAAACAGCCGTGGTTTCAATGAACTGAGGGTCATTTCCGTATAGACTTGCTACACGATCTCTAAAAATGTAGAGAAAGGACAGGGTAAGACCTGCAAAAATAAGGGCGGTTACTCTCCCTAGACGAGCATAGATTTTTGCATCCTCAAAACGTTTAGCCCCCACCTCGTAAGACACAACAATCGCCATAGCAGAGGAAATACTCATGGGAAAAGCGTACATGAGACTCGAAAAATTCATAGCTGACTGGTGACTGGCAATGATGAGCGATGAAAACTTAGCCATGATTAGTCCAACCACGGAGAAAATGGCTACTTCAGCAAATACGGTTCCCCCGATTGGTAGACCTAATCGAACACCTTCCTTGATTTTATCTATATTTAGTGGAATGCGTTTTTCAAGATGTAACGCTTTTAACCTTTCTTGTTTGAATAAAACAAGAATAGAAATCCCCAATAAAACCCAATAGGCTAGTGAAGTTCCTAGTCCTGCTCCTGCGCCACCAAGCTCAGGGAAACCGAAAGCTCCATATATCAAGAGATAGTTAAAACCACTATTGAGCGGAAGTAATAGGAGCATGAGGTACATAGATAGCTTGGTCAATCCAAGAGAATCCAACAAAGAGCGAATGACACTGAACAGCAACAAGGGAATAATTCCAATAGACAGGTACCAAAGATAGGAAACTGCAACTGCCGCCACTTGAGCTTCTAGTCCGATGTTGGTTAAGACAGGTGGCGCTAAGAATACTACCATTCCAAGCAAGACCAAAGACAGTCCGAAAGCCAAGTAGATAAATTGGTAAAAATCAGATGCTACTTCTTCCTTTTTGCCCCGTCCCAGATGATGGCCTATGATGGGAACCATGGCCGAAACAATCCCTGTTAAAAAAGTAAAGAAAGGATTCCATAGACTCGTTGCGGTTGACACCCCCGCCAAGTCCATGGTATTGTACTGCCCAGTCATGGTTGTATCAACAAAAGAGGCAGAATAATTGGCAAATTGATAGATCAGAATAGGGAAAAATATCTTAAGAAATAAGACAAACTTGTCTTTAAATTGATGGGTTGGATACATATACGCTCTCTATTCTTATAGTTTCTAGAGCAGAATCCCATCTAGTTTTGGTAGACAATTTGTCCCTTGCAGATGGTATATTTAACCTGCCCTTTTAAAGTTTCACCGATAAATGGGGAATTAGCTGCTTTTGACGCAAAATGGGAGTCCACAAGGCGGTCAGCCTTAGCGTCAAAGATAGTGATATCCGCTGGACCATTCTCAGCCAAGTAACCTGCTTCAAAGTTGTAAAGCTTGGCTGGATTGACAGTCATTTTTTCTAGCAATTCCATCAAGCTCAACTCACCAGCTTCCACCAAATAAGTCAAACCAAGAGAAAGAGAGGTTTCCAAACCTGTCATACCAGATGGTGCTTTGGTGATATCTTCAACATTTTTCTCATCTGCATGGTGAGGCGCGTGGTCCGTTGCGATAACTGTGATAACACCTGACTTGAGACCTTCGATAACGGCACGACGGTCTGACTCCAAACGAAGTGGAGGATTCATTTTGGCATTGCTTCCTTGAGTTAAAAGAAGAGCTTCTGTCTTAGAGAAATGCTGTGGCGCTACTTCTGCTGTGACCTGCGCACCTAGTCCTTGAGCAAACTCCACCACCTTGACACTTTCTTCCTTAGACAAATGCTGAATGTGAACATGGGCCTTGGTTGCATAGGCAATCATAACATCGCGCGCAATCATAGCGTACTCAGCCACTCCTGTCGCTCCACAGATATGGAAATGTTCTTTAGCGATGTTTTCGTTAAAGCCAAGAATTCCATTCAAACCTGGATCTTCCTCATGAAGGCAGATAAAGGTATTGAGTTTTTTGGCTTCTACCATTGCTTCCTTAACCACTTTACTACTTTCAAGCGGAATTCCATCATCTGAAAAACCAACGGCTCCAGCTTCTAAAAGAGCCTTAAAGTCTGTCAAGTCTTGGCCATTAAAGTTCTTGGTAATAGTCGCAACTGTCTTGACGTTAATCTTTTCCTTGGCAGCAGACTGGAGAACTTCTTTCAAAGTCTCTACGTCCGAAATGGTTGGACTAGTATTAGCCATCATGACAACGGTTGTAAAGCCACCTGAAGCGGCTGCTAGGGCCCCAGTATGAATGTCTTCTTTATGAGTTTGACCAGGTTCACGGAAATGAACATGGATATCGACTAGTCCAGGCGCAACAACAAGGCCCGTAGCATCAATTAGCTCTGCTCCTTCTTCCTTGATTTCGGCAGCTATTTTGACAATTTTCCCATCTTGCACTAAAACATCACACACTTGATCCAAACCAGACTTGGGATCCATTACACGACCATTTTTGATTAGTAGCATCTGCTTTCTCCTTTATTCATAGAAATCAACTTGGGTATCCAACAATTTATCCCCATCATAAACAAACTTTGCTGAAAAGAAAGGTTTATCTTCTAAAAGCCACTCAACAAAGGTGTGATCACCCTCCCAAGTTGGCTTGCTTAAGACTTCATCATAGGGAACCCATTCTAAGGTCCCCTCATTGCAGTCAATCAAGTCACCCTCGAACTCTGTCACCTTAAAAACAAAGGTGTACCAGTCTAAATCTGGCGTAAATTCAGGAAAAGTGATAACACCTTTAAGTACTGGCTTGGCTTTGAGCCCTGTTTCTTCGAGGATTTCACGCGCTGCACATTCCTGTGGAGTCTCACCTCGCTCTAGCTTTCCACCCACACCAATCCATTTGCCTTCATGGACATCGTTGGGCTTCTTATTGCGATGGAGCATGAGCAGTTCTTTTCCGTTATCAATGTAGCAAATCGTCGCTAACTGAGGCATATTATCTCCTTATCTAAGCCAATCGATTGGCTCTTGTCCTGTCTCTATTAAGAATGCATTGGCCTTGGAAAAAGGCTTGGAACCCCAAAATCCTCTGTAAACTGATAAAGGACTAGGATGGGCTGATTCGATAATCAAGTGGTGAGGATTGGTAACCAAGGCCTTCTTCTTGCGTGCATAAGCACCCCAGAGTACAAAGACTACAGGTCTGTCTAGATTATTGACAACCCGAATCACGGCATCAGTAAAAGGCTCCCATATCTGCCCAGCATGACCATTTGCCTGACCAGCAGGGACCGTCAAGCAAGCATTAAGAAGTAAGACTCCTTGCTTAGCCCAAGACGTCAAATCATGAGATTTCTTAACCCCGATATCATCTGACAATTCTTTCAAGATATTTTGCAAGGACGGTGGCGCTGGAATAGCATCGGGTACAGAAAAACTCAAGCCCTGCGCCTGACCTGGCCCGTGATAGGGGTCTTGCCCTAGAATCACCACCTTCACTTCTTCAAGTGGTGTAGTCAAGAGAGCCTGAAAAACTTTTTCCTTAGGTGGATAGACAATTCCCTGAGCATAGACCTGTTCCATAAATTGATTGATTTTCCCAAAATAACCTTCAGGTAATTGCTCCTTAATCAAAGCATGCCAAGACGAATGTTGCATCTTTCTCTCCTTTATCGTATCCATCTAAAAGCACGTCTTAATTCATCCGTACCATTTTTAAAAAAGCATAAACCATGTGCAAGAATGATCTTATCCGGTTTCCAGTTTAACATACGGGAAAAGGAAACCTTTGCCTCTATTTGTCTTCTAAAAAAAGTCATCCTATAATCGATAGGAGTTTGCCCATCAGGGACTGTTACACGGGCTAAACGATAAATTTTTCTTCGGATTGGACTAGCTATCTTTTCTGGTTCAAAATTCTCTATAAGGTCCGTTACAATGAGTGTTTTAGTCGATTTATGAAAAAACACGACCTCTTCGATGACAGAACTTCCCTTAAAAATAAGTTGATCAATCTCATCAGACCATAAGTCAGGTGCCTTATCAGTTAAAGGAGCATCAAATTCCACCATGACATTCTGACTTTTTGCTCTCTCTTCAACTCCTGGACTAGACCATGCTTGTGCATAAGGATATCTTTTTTTCCAATCTGCAATATAGGCGTAGTGAATCTTATTGGGTGAAATTAGGTAAGCAACTTTGCCCAAAGCGTCCAGTTCAGTAAAGAGCTCCTCATTTGGCGCAATAGGAGAATGAATCCAGAGTTTTCCATCGTTTAACTTTATCACTGTCATACGTGTCTGAAAAGGTAGTTTGAAGACCTTCATATCCATTTGTATCAAGTCACCATCTGCTATCCAGATATTTTGATCAACTTCCTTTAGTGTATACAATGGTTCATAAAGAGAAAGTTCTGGTCTTGCCATCGTTTACTATTCCTTCGTTTTTACTGCTTCTATTATAGCAAAAAGTGGCTATCTAAACCACTTTTTACAGTTCTTATATATACTGTTATTGACCCTATTATTTGACATTACTATTCACAGTATCAATCAGCCATTAAAAACTTTTCGATTGTATCAATAGAATAGGAAAGTTGATTATTTACAGACATCATCCGTTCAAGATTAGCGTCCATATAGTAGAGTTCAGATAAACCACCCCTAGGGAGAAAGAGTGAATAGTGGATATTCATCTTCTCTCGAGTACTTAACTCTATATGATTGCTTATGATATACTTTAACTCTTTTAACGAATTTACTTGAGCAACCACACCTTTTAACTGATACTGCTCTATGAGATTTAGTAAGTTGTCAATCTCTTCAATGACTTTAGTTTCCATATCATCCCCTCTTAGAAAAAGTACTACATAGTATCCAAACAATCCAGTATATCTTGGTAAGAATGAACTTCATAAGTCGGCTGGGCTTGCGTCTTGTTTTTCAGATGATGGGGATTGTACCAGATAGTATCAATACCAGCATTATTGCCACCTTGAATGTCGGCGGTTAGAGAATCTCCAATCATAAGGGCCTTTTCTTTATAAAATCCAGTAATCTGTTGACCAATTTTTTCATAGAATAGTGCATCAGGTTTTTGCGTTTGCAACTGCTCGGAGATAAAGACTTGGTTGAAATAGGGAGCCAGACCTGATTGAGCCAAACGACCTGTCTGAATAGCAGTAATGCCATTTGTCGCAGCGTACAGCTCATAATCACGCTCAATGAGACAGTCCAAAAGTTCATGAGCTCCCGAAAGGATTTGTCCTTGCTGGGCTAGAAAAAACTGGTAACGCTGAGCAAGTAACCTACCGTCTTTCTCCAGTCCAAAATGAGCAAACAAACGTAAAAAGCGCGTGTTAACCAGTTCTTGTTTACTGATTTTCTTTTGTTCCAAGTCCTTCCAGAGAGCCTTGTTCATAGGAACATAATAGTCTTTATAGGCTTGAATGTCTGCAACTCCTTCTTCTTTTAAAAGTTGCGTCAGTGCCACATCCTCAGCAGCATCAAAATCAAGCAAGGTGTGATCGAGATCGAAAAGTAGAAATTTGTAGGACATTGAGTTTCCTTTCTGAAAATTCATTAAGAACATTATAGCATAAATGAACCTTTGATTTATTGAGTTTCAAATACTTTTTACACTCACATTTTGACCGTGCTCAAGTGCAAATCTAAAACTAGTCAGCAAAACTTCTATTAAATCTTTTCCGGAACTCGTTATGAAATAATGTGATAAATTTGTTATATGCTCTGCGATATTATTTCCCCAAGGAGGAGTGAGTGACAAATCTTCAAAATCCCATATAACATCCTGAGGGAGAAATTTTTTCAACTCCTCTTGGATAGATACCAACTCAGCTATTCCTCTTTCAACAGATTCAAAAGGAACATCTCCCCAGTAAAGCTTATTCATTATTACTGGGTATCTACTTCCCCACTCATTATTCTCTAAGCGAACATAAATAGTCGAAAAGAATGAATTAAAAAGACTCCCTTCTCCTATAGTCCACCAATTATAACCAACCATTAACCCTACAGACATAGATATTCTCCTACTCATTTTTAATATTATTTAACGTCAACTAAAGTTTTATATTGATAGTATCTAAAACATACATTCATTCCCCCTACCCCAACTCCTTGGCTATTCTGCTTTTTTCAAGTTTTCCCTTGGTAATTCGTTTCCATAAAACAAGAGGGTTCAAACTATAAGATAGGCGTAGGAGGAAATAATTAACCCATTCGATAAGGGCAAAAAGCTGTATCAACGTGGCTAAGATAGTCACTAGGACACTCTGTGCATTCCAGACAATAAAAGGAAAGCCTGAAATAAGTAAAACGAGGTCTAGTATTCTGAGCACACCATATAGTTTAGGGACATTTTCACTTCCGAACTGAGGTTTCGAGAGTCTTCTAATCAAAATCGCCCAATAGATTGAACCTTGAAGCAAAATAAATGTCAGTAAAGACAACGGATGAAGAATAGAGATCAAACCATTCCAATCACCAAGCCTATTTTTCAAAAGGAAAAAACAAAACCAAATAGATAGGACGGCTGTGAACTCTCCCAAACAGAGGGACATCAACTCTTTTCTAACTTTCTCTTTTTGTATGTTCATCATCTCACCCATCTATCTATCATCCTATATCAGAAAAAAGCCATTCGATCCATTTTCTAGTCAACATTTCTCAGAATCAAGTCATTCTAAGTATCGAACAGTATAATCACTTTAATATAAATTCAATTCTAAGTTTAGAATTGCATTTGTATATATTTTTTAGATCTATTCTAAGTCTATGACAGCTTTAAATTTTAATTTTTGAAGGATTCTAAAGCTAGAAGAGCTCAAAAATCACGAGAACTAAGCTATTCGAAGCTTAGAAGAAGATTTTCCAACCTTCATAAACTCTTCAATTAACGTTTCTTACAATTTTTCTGATGAGCTTTGAGTTTTTTCAGAGCCCAGTCATAGTGACTGGAGGTGCTACTGACAAAGTAGGAACCTAGACTTGTCCCACCCGTCCATTTATAGGTACCTTTTGTGAACAATTCGTCATTGCTGAAGCCTTCCATTAACTCTAAAACCTTTTTATGCGATTGATTGAGGAGTTTGGTCGCTTCTTCTACGGACGTTTTCTGATGCTTCTTCCAAATAGCGACATTCATTTCCCCATAAGTTTTCCAATTATAAGGTTCAGGGAGAAAAGTTCTTTCTTGACCTTTTTGATTAGAATGTACCCAAGTTAAAAGTAATTGCTGCCATTCATATAGATGGATCAAAACATCCCGTAGATTTTTATCTCTATTCCAGTGAGCTTCTTTTTTCTTTTTGTCTTTTGAAAAATCAAAAGGAATCCGTAGCTCCTCTTCACTTAATTTAGATATAAGGTGATTGAGCTTTTCATAGTTTTCCTTAGAGGCTAACACTAGCTCCTCTTTCGTTTTTGGTCTAGGCATGGGAGTTCTCCCTTCATCTTCAACTAGAATAAGCTATTTTCTTACTTCATTATACCATAATCAAAAAGCAGTTCTTCATTTTACGAAAAGCTGCTTTTACTAACTATTTTTTTATGCTTATAGTCACTACTTTACATATAAATCTCTAAAACGACCATCCACTTCAGCTATCTGATAGAGCAAGTGGGCTAATTCTTGGTAATCTTCTTTTAAACACGAAAGGTGAGCTTGACCAAATAAAGAAGCCAATTCCTCTTTTAATCTTGCCCCTTCGGGATCATGGTCTTTTAAGAATTTACTGAGATAGAGATTTCGAACAGCAGCAAGTTTAAAGCTGAAATACTGATGCAATTGCTTTTGCTCCGTATTTAAGCCGTTTTCAGCAACTGCTTTTGCATAACATTCCAAGACATTACTTTGTCCATCCAGATATCTGGATCTCATAATCCTCGCCGTTTCTTGATAGATTTGAGTTTGACTAGGACTCTTGACCTTCTTAAAATTTCCCCACATGGAGTATGCTCCACGCTTATAGTCAATAGCTTCTGCCTTCCAAGCTTCTAAAATGTCATTAAAAGCAACCTTCATACAGGCAAAACCAGCTGGATCATGCAAATAGAGATACTGACCATCAACAGCATACACTATTACAAAGTGATCTACACCATAAAGCATTGTGTGATTTGGATTGTAAGTCAAGTGGCCCATATCAAGAGGACCCAGTACGACTGGTCCATTGGACAGAAACGTTTCCAACTTTCCTTTAATCTCTTCCAAATCTACTTCTGTTCCATTTTTTAGATAGAAATCCTCATAGTCAAAACATAGTATTTTTAAGGAATGTGAGATGGAAAGGTCTGGCATTCCATTATCAAAGAATACTAGAGGGTGCTGCTCATCTTCCTTTACGATACTAGCGCCATTTCCCATCACCATAATTGCCTCTAAAAACTCTGCTTTAAAGTCATAGCCATAGCCATCCAGTGCCATTATCAATGAATAGCTATAGCAAAGTGATACATCTCCAAAATACATCTGCATATTCCTGCCTCCTTATCTTCTATGGGACTATTATACCGAGAAAACTATTCGCATTCCCCATAAAATCCAAACAAAAAATATGGTCTGTTTGTTTACAGACATGAATGTCAACAATTAAAAACTCTGTAAAAGATATCTTCTACAGAGTTCGATTTGCATCTTTATAAAAAGTCAGAAAATGTTCTAGTTCTTAATCACTGGTATCCATAGTTCCATTTGATAGTCTGGTGACGACATGTCACCTTCGGTATAGACTTCGAAGTCTGGTGAGCCTGAGTGGCGATAGCCAGTTTCTGGGAAAAAGACCTCCAAGACATATTTCCAAGCATTGTGAATGCTAGCAGGTATAGGGCCTTTGACTGGTACGATAGCATATTCAGCAGCTGGGACATCTTTGATGGACAGACCTAGTTCTTCTGCTTTAGTTTTATCCGTCACATCATAAGCAGCCATATAGTTGATGATTTCGCCTTCTTTGACATCCGAGCAGACGCCAAAGGATTGGCCACTCCCTAGACTCTCTAGGCTTTCCAAGCTGTGATTGTTATAGAGATTCTCCCAAGCAGACGGGCATTTGCTATTGTCAATAGCCTCCAATAGGACGCCTGCCACGGTAAAAGCAGGCTTCTTTTGAATCTTGATATCCATGTTCTTTCCTCCTGTGATTTTTAAGGATAATTGAAGTCTAGGAAAGATCCGATAAGGTTTTCCATTTCGAACTTCTGAGGGTGTTGCCCCATGGAATTTCTTAAAGGCTGCGCTGAAGGCATCCGCAGACTCATAGCCGTATTTCATCGCTATGTCAATGACTTTCTCAGAGCCTTCCCGCAAGTCCGTCACAGCTTCTGACAGCCTGCGATTGCGCAAGTATTCTGCTAAAGTCATATCTGCTAGGATGGAAAAAAGCCTGCTAAAGAGAGCATAAGAATAGCCTGATAGCTGCTGGAATTTCTGCAAATCCACTTCTGCGTCCAACTTACTTTCCAGATATTCCATGGTTCGATTGAATTGATGCATCATATTCTTTTTCACCTCACAAAAGATACTAAGACCGTTAAAAGCAAAGTGAAAATTGGAAAATTGACGGAGGGGCTCCTGCTCCGAAAAAATTTCATCTTTTTCACACAGCTTTTAGGCCGTGTTCAATTCTAACTATAGTCTAACAGATATAAGATACTTCCGCCCCAGAATTTTTGTACAAGATTTAAAGGTGTAAAATCTATAACTTATCTTTTAATTTCTCAACAAAGAGATAGGCTGCTGGGCAGGTCAAGGTATTCTTAATCGTCAAATGGTTGATTTGATGGATCTTTTTCCGATCTGTATGGGGGAATTCACGACAGGCCTTGGGACGAACGTCGTAGATTGAGCAGAGATTATCTCCTCCTAGAAAGGGGCAAGGCATGGATTTGAAAACTTTATCACCATCTTCATCCACCTGAAGGAATTCCGCTTCAAAAGCCGGTAATTTCATCTTAAAGTACTTAGCGATACGGGTGATATCTGCTTCTTTAAAGTCGGGCCCCAAAGTCTTGCAACAGTTAGCGCAGGCAGTGCAATCAATCTCAGAAAAAACTTCTTGGTGAATTTGCTGGGCTATCTTATCTAAGTTTTTAGGAGGTTTTTTCTTTAGATTGGCTAAGACTTTTCGGTGCTCTTTTTGCTTTTGCAAGGCTAGTTGGTGATAGTACTCAATATCAATTTCTTTAGACATAATTTCTTTCTAATACAAGTGTTTTTGTCTATTATACCATAATCTCAGCCCCCTTTTTGCCCCCTGAACAGAAAAAAAGCCCTTCGGAAAAAATCCGAGGGGCTAAAAACGTTGTTAAATCAACGGCCGAACTTTTGAATTTCAAGGTTCGGGATAAAATAGTTCACTGAACTATTTTATTTTTTCAAGTTGTAGAATGATTTCAATCCACGGTATTCAGCTACTTCACCAAGTTGGTCTTCGATACGAAGCAATTGGTTGTATTTAGCAATACGGTCTGTACGTGAAAGTGAACCAGTCTTGATTTGTCCTGCGTTAGTTGCAACTGCGATGTCAGCGATTGTTGAATCTTCAGTTTCACCTGAACGGTGTGATACAACGGCAGTGTAACCAGCTTCTTTCGCCATTTCGATAGCGTCGAATGTTTCAGTAAGAGTACCGATTTGGTTAACTTTGATAAGGATTGAGTTAGCAGCACCTTCTGCAATACCTTTTTCAAGGTAAGAAGTGTTTGTTACGAAGAAGTCGTCACCAACCAATTGAACTTTACCACCAAGACGTTCAGTAAGAGCTTTCCAACCGTCCCAGTCGTTTTCGTCCATACCATCTTCGATAGTAATGATTGGGTATTTGTTTACCAATTCTTCAAGGTAGTCGATTTGTTCTGCAGCAGTACGTACAGCAGCTCCTTCACCTTCGAATTTAGTGTAGTCGTAAACTTTACGTTCTTTATCGTAGAATTCTGATGAAGCACAGTCAAATCCGATAAATACGTCTTTACCAGGAACATATCCAGCAGCTTCGATCGCAGCAAGGATAGTTTCAACACCGTCTTCAGTTCCTTCGAAACGAGGAGCGAATCCACCTTCGTCACCTACGGCTGTTTCCAAACCACGAGATTTAAGGATTTTCTTAAGAGCGTGGAAGATTTCAGCACCCCAACGAAGAGCTTCTTTGAATGATGGTGCACCAGCAGGTACAATCATGAATTCTTGGAAAGCGATTGGAGCGTCAGAGTGAGAACCACCGTTGATGATGTTCATCATTGGAGTTGGAAGAACTTTAGTGTTGAATCCACCAAGGTAGCTGTAAAGTGGGATTTCAAGGTAGTCAGCAGCAGCACGAGCTACAGCGATAGACACACCAAGAATTGCGTTTGCACCCAATTTACCTTTGTTAGGAGTACCGTCAAGTGCGATCATAGCACGGTCGATAGCTTGTTGGTCACGTACATCGTAGCCGATGATTGCTTCAGCAATGATGTTGTTTACGTTGTCAACAGCTTTTTGTGTACCAAGACCACCGTAACGAGATTTGTCACCGTCGCGAAGTTCAACTGCTTCGTGTTCACCAGTAGAAGCTCCTGATGGAACCATACCACGTCCGAAAGCACCTGATTCAGTATAAACTTCTACTTCAAGTGTTGGGTTACCGCGTGAGTCTAGGACTTCGCGAGCGTAAACATCAGTAATAATTGACATTTTTTACTCTCCTTTGAGTTAAATTTTTTACACCTCTATGATACCTTAAAAATAAGCGTTTTTCAAGAAAAAACGTTATCTTTGTGCAAATTTTCCTTAACTTTATAAAGTAATCGCTTTCTTTTGTCTGTTTTCTTGCGATTTTTGTGATATACTGTTTTTATGACAGATTTATCAAAACAACTACTAGAAAAAGCTCATGGTGGGCCGAAAATAAACCCTGACGAACAGCGCCGCTATCTCGGCACTTTCGAGGAAAGAGTTCTTGGCTACGCGGATATCAGTACTGCCAATAGTTCTGAATTAGAACATGGATTTTTCTCTATTTTAGAGGGTTTTCAAGAAAAGGTAGAGGAACTTTTTGTGAAAATCTCACCAAATATCGAGTTTGACAAACAGGTCTTTTACTTAAAACAAGCAAAAGAAAGTAACTGTCAGGCGACTATTGTTTCAGACGATCATATCACCTCTCCTTTTGGTCTTGTCATTCACACAAACGAACCTGTTCAAGTAGACGAAAAGGACCTTAGACTTGCATTCTCAAGCCTCTGGGAAGAGAAAAAGGCAGAGCCACCTAAAAAATCCATCTGGAAAAAATGGTTTGGTTAATGATTTCTCATATTTAATAAACGACCAATATTAGTAGCTGTGTGCTCCAAATAGAGACTTGCGTTTTTCAGACTCTCTTCCAAAGTTTCACTTTTCTCTAAAATGGAAAAGGCTGCTTGTATATTTTCGAATGGTAGGGGAGGCAAATCGTCAGCATGACTACCACAAATAGCAATAACAGGAACTCCGCTAGGGGTTCTTTTTGCTACACCGATAGGAGCTTTTCCAACAAAGCTTTGACTGTCCAGTCTACCTTCTCCAACGATAACCAAGTCGGCCCCTGCAACTTTCTTGTCAAAGTCAATCAAATCTAAGCAAGTGTCAATCCCAGATACGATAGTGGCCTCAGCAAAGGCACAGAGCCCAGCCGCAATCCCACCACCAGCTCCCGCTCCTTTAAGAGATAAGGTTGATGGCGAAAGTTTTTCATAGAACCGCTGTATAGCCAGATCTACTATCTCAAACAAAGCAGGATCCAAGCCCTTTTGTTTTCCAAATGTATAGGTTGCCCCTTGATGATCACATAGAGGGCTCACGACATCTGCTAAAATGCGGATTTTCACATCTTCAGGAATCCTATATAACTCGCTGTCTGAAACTGACTCGAACTCAAGCAAAGTCTGACCACAAGCTGGCAATTCCTTTCCATTCTTATCATAAAAACGATAACCCAAAGCAGCGGCAATGCCTATCCCACCGTCATTACTTGCCGTACCACCTACACCGATATAGATTTCTTTCATCCCTTGATCAACGAGATGGCGAATCAACTCTCCGATACCTCTGGTTTGGATGTGAAGAGGGTTTCGTTTCTCCTGCGGAATCTTTCCTAAACCAACCAAGTCAGCAACTTCAAAGAGCGCTATTTGGCCTTTTTGAAAATAGCGCATTGATTCTTTTAGGCCAAAAGGTCCTGTCACTTGGAACCATTTTTCTTCTAGTTCAAGAGAATGTCGAATAGCATCTACAGTTCCTTCCCCACCATCACCTACAGGGCAAAGCAGACATTCTACATCTGCTATCGATTTTTGGAAGCCCCTTTTTATAGCTTGAGCGACCTCTTCTGCCGTCAAACTCTCTTTAAAAGAATCGGGTGCAATTACAATTTTCATAGTTCCCTCTCATTCTAAGAAATCAATCAAAGGTAGAACTTCTAAAAAATCCCTCGTATCTATATGAGAAGCTATCTCTGTTTTTACGACCACTTTGGCACAAAAGGCTATTCCGTGACCTGCTGATTTCAACATTAATAGGTCATTGGCACCATCACCGATGGCAATCGTTCTTTCTTTGGAAAGTCCTAATTCCTTTCTCCAAATCTCAAGCGTAGCTTTTTTTACTTGACCTGTCACAATTTCACCAACTAGTCGACCTGTTAAAAAACCGTCTTTGACTTCTAACTGATTTGCAGAGTAATAAGTGATCCCAAGAGGCTTTGCTAATCTCTCAACTATTGGTGCAAATCCACCAGACACTAGACCGACTAGAATACCCTTCTTTTGAAGTATGGAGATAAATTCTTGAGCATTCTTAGACAGATGAATGGATTTGAAAACAGTATCAAAGACTGAAATCGGAAGACCTTCTAACAAAGCCACTCTCGCTCGTAAACTCCTTTCAAAGTCCAGTTCACCTCGCATTGCCTGGCTTGTGATCTGCGATATTTCTTCTTCGCAACCTGCTTCTTTTCCTAAAAGATCAATCACCTCTTCTGCTATCAGGGTGCCGTCAACGTCCATGACACACAAGCCTTTTTCTTGAGACATAAGCTTTCCTTTCTAAACAGCCCAAAAATCGTATGAAAGAATCATACGATTTTATCTATTAGTTGACTAAACTATGGTACAAGTCCAGGTAAGATTTGCAGGCTGTATCCCATGAGAAATCACATTCCATAGCTTGTTTTTGTAGATTTCTCCAAACTTCCGGCTGGTACTTATAAACATCCAAGGCTGTTTGGAAACTCCAGTTAAGCCAGTATGGTGTTAAATTATCAAAGCTAAATCCAGTTCCAGTTCCTTCTATCGGATTGAAGGATTGAACAGTGTCACGCAAGCCACCCACTTCATGAACCAGTGGTAGAGTTCCATAGCGCATCGCCATCATTTGAGACAAACCACATGGCTCAAAACGACTTGGCATGAGGAAGAGGTCACAAGCTGCGTAGATTTCTTGAGCAAGTTTGACATCAAAAGTGATATTTGCTGATAGCTTGTCTGGATAGACTTGCGCAAACCAGGAGAAGGAATGTTCAAAAGCAGGATCTCCTGTTCCTAAAAGGACTATTTGAACGTCCTCCTGTAAGAAACGATGCAAGCTTTCTACCACAACATCAAAACCTTTTTGGCGTGTCAATCGAGAGACAATCCCAACTAGAGGAACATCTGCTCGCACTGGTAACCCAACTCTCTCTTGCAATTTTGCTTTGTTTTGAGCTTTTCCAGACAAATCTTCCTTATCAAAATGATAGTCTAAAAGTGGGTCTGTTTGAGGATTATAAAGATCTGCGTCAATACCATTGACAATACCTGAAACCTTACCTGACTCCATGCGAAGAATCTGGTCCAAACCGCAACCAAACTGACTGGTCATAATTTCGTGCGCATAGCTAGGGGAAACGGTTGAGACACGATCCGCGTAGAGAATACCTGCTTTCATCCAGTTGAGACAATCATTCCAGCGAAGGGTCCCATCAGCATAGCGTTCAAAGCCAACACCGAACAAATCCCATAACATTCCTTCAGAAAATTGACCTTGAAATTCCAAATTGTGAATGGTTAAAACTGTTCTGATTCCTTGATATGCCTGAATCCAATGGTACTTTTCTTTTAACAAAAAGGGAATCATGGCTGTGTGGTAATCATGAACATGGAGAAGGTCAGGGATAAAGCCGATGCGTTCCATGGCTTCAAGAGCAGCCAGTTGGAAAAAAGCAAAGCGTTCACCATCGTCAAAATCACCGTAGACATGACCACGGAAGAAATAATACTGATTATCAATGAAGTAGAAGGTTACACCATTCAAAACCGTTTTCTTAACACCACAGTACTGTCTACGCCATCCTACACTAACTTCAAAGTGGAGAACATCCTCTATCTGGTCTCCGAACTTAGCTTCTACCATATCATAATAAGGTAAGAAAACTGCAACTTCGTGCCCCGCTTTTACAAGTGATTTGGGAAGTGCGCCAATAACATCGCCCAAACCACCTGTTTTTGAAAAGGGTGCTCCTTCTGCCGCTACAAATAAAATTTTCATGAATAAATGTCCTCTGTTACTGTTTCACCCTTCTTAACTACAACTGGATGTTCTGCTGTGCCTCGAATGACAACACCGTCCGCAACTTCAACTCCTTTGTCTAGGATGGCATATTCAACTTGGGCACCTTGACCAATCACAACTCGAGGGAATAGAATGCTGTCCTTCACCACACTATCTTTGTGAACATAAATGTTACGAGATAGGACTGACTGAACTACTTCACCCTCAATGATACTACCAGAAGCAAACTGAGAACTTCTTACTTTTGAAGTATTCGCATAGTAGGTTGGTTCTTCATTCTTAACTTTTGTATAAATCTTTTGATTTGGTGAGAAAAGAGAGTAGAATTTTTTAGATTCAAGCATATCGATGTTTGCTTGATAATAGGACTGAACAGAATGAATGTTCGCTAAGTAGCCTGTGTATTCGTAAGCAAAAGCTCCTTCTTTTGCAGCTAAATCACGAAGAACATAGCGTAACTTTTCAGGATATTCTTTCTGAGCTTCTTCTTCAAGTCGTTCAATCAACCAAGGAGTATCCACAACAAAGATATCTGTAGACATGTTGAAGAGTTCATCCGTAGATTTGTTATCAAAGAGTTTGTGCGAACGAACATGGTCAGTTTCATCAATTTCTAAGATAGCATTCACATCTGAAATGTCTTTCTTCGGAAGTTTCTTATATACAACTGTGATCGGACCATTTGTTGTATTGTGTAGGTGGAAGACTTGATTCAAGTCAATATTCACCAGCACATCGCAGTTAATCGAAACGGTTTGGTTTGAACCTGAACGTCTCAAGTAGGTGAGAAGCTGTTGGTAATACTCTTTTCCAACTGTACTGCTTTCAACACGAGTATTGTAAATTCCTAGATAGTAGTGACTTAGAAGGGTTGACAAGCCCCACTCACGACCTGAACGGATATGGTCGAAAACTGAGCTGATATTATCTTGTTGGAAAATACCAAAGATACTACGAACACCTGCATTTGCAAGACTGGAAAGGGGGAAGTCAATCAAACGGTATTTCCCACCGAAAGGCAAGCTAGCCACCGGACGGTGTTCTGTTAACGTTGACATATCATGAAAACCAACTGTGTTTCCTAAAATGGCTGAATATTTATCAATCTTCATCTGTTGCTACCCCCACTACTTCATTGTATCCTACTACTTGTACTTCGTCCGTTCCGTCAATCTCTACGCCGTCAGCAATAATGGCACCCTCACCAATGATAGCACGAGTAATCTTTGCGCCATGGCCAATAATAGCTCCGCTCATGATGACAGAATCAACGACCTCAGCGCCTTCACGTACTTGTGCTTCTGTTGAAAGAATCGAACGTTTTACAGTTCCATCTACAAAACAGCCATCCACGACCAATGAATCTTCAACGTGTGCATGCGCACCAAAGTAGTTTGGTGGTGAAATCAAGTTTCTAGAGTAAATTTTCCACTGACGATTGCGGCTATCCAAGGCATTTTCTGGCGAAATGTACTCCATATTAGCTTCCCAAAGTGACTCAATCGTACCAACATCTTTCCAGTAGCCATTAAATTCATAAGCATAGACACTTTCACCAGACTCGAGATAGTTAGGGATAACGTTCTTCCCAAAGTCTGACATATCCACATTGCTCTTTTCAGCAGCAACAAGCATATTGCGAAGTCGTTTCCAGTCAAAAATATAAATCCCCATCGAAGCCTTTGTAGACTTAGGTTGCGCAGGTTTTTCTTCGAATTCAACGATACGGTTATTGGCATCTGTATTCATGATACCGAAACGGCTAGCTTCTTTGAGAGGTACGTCTAGGACAGCTACTGTCAAACTGGCATTGTTATCCTTATGGGACTGAAGCATATCATCGTAGTCCATCTTGTAGATGTGGTCACCAGAAAGAATCAAAACATACTCAGGATTAACACTGTCGATGTAGTCAATGTTTTGGTAGATAGCGTGACTAGTCCCTTCAAACCAACGGTTTCCTTCGCTGGCTGAATAAGGTTGTAAAATAGAGACACCTGAATTGATACCATCCAATCCCCAGCTAGAACCATTTCCAATATGGTTATTCAAAGCAAGAGGTTGGTACTGCGTAATCACACCAACATTATGGATTCCAGAGTTTGCACAGTTGGAAAGAGCAAAGTCAATGATACGGTAGCGCCCACCGAATTGCACTGCCGGTTTGGCAATGCTTTGAGTGAGTTTTCCGAGACGAGTTCCTTGCCCACCCGCAAGGATCAAAGCTAGCATTTCATTCTTCATTTTCTACTCCTTTATAAAGACATGTGAACGTTAAAATCGAAAGAAGGTCGGAAGTCAAACTTTTTATAAAAATAATAGGAAATCCATTTCTCTTGTGTTTCAAGTCCAATACAAGTAAATCCGTTTTTAAAATCTAAAAAATTATAATCATCAGTCCATTATTCTTTTTTCTTGGTTGGTTTCAAACGACGCTTGATCTTCCAGATGCTTGCCCCCATAGCAGGCAGGGTAAAGGTCAAAGTCTGCTCATAATCTTTCCATAAGCCTTCTTGAGTCTGAACTGTTTGATTGTGCTCTTTCCACACACCTCCCCATTCTTCTAATTCTGTATTCCAAACTTCTTCGTAAATACCTGCAACAGGTAAACCAATCGTAAAGTCCTTACGTTCAACTGGTGCCATATTAAAGACACAGACTAACATTTCGTCCTTCTTGCCCTTACGAATAAAGGAAAGGACACTCTGATCTCTATTATCAGCATCGATAATCTCGATACCATCATAACTAGTATCAATTTCCCAAAGACAACGATGCTCTTTATAGAATTGATTCAGTTGTGAAGTGAAATGCTTCATCTTGGCATTCATCGGATCTTCTAGATTAGACCATTCTAACTGCTCTTCAGACTTCCACTCGAGGAATTGCCCGTACTCACTACCCATGAACAAGAGTTTCTTGCCTGGATGACAAATTTGATAGGTGTAGAGGTTGCGCAGACCAGCGAACTGATTGTAGCGATCTCCCCACATCTTATGCATCATACTCTTCTTACCATGAACTACTTCATCATGTGAGAAAGGCAGGAGATAGTTTTCATTGAAAACATACATAAAGCTGAAAGTCACAAGATTAAAGTCATACTTGCGATAAATCGGATCTTCCTCGTAGAAACGGAGAATATCGTTCATCCAGCCCATATTCCATTTATAGTCAAAGCCAAGACCACCCATTTCTTTCATGCCAGTAATCTTTGTCGCTGATGAACTTTCTTCTGCAATCATCATGATATCTGGATGAGCTAACTTAATCACTGTGTTCAAACGTTGAAGGAAATAATAACCCTCATAGTTAAGGTTTCCACCGTCTTTGTTTGGAGTCCAAGGAGCATTATCATAATCTAGATACAGCATATTGCTCACTGCATCGACCCGAATACCATCTAAGTGGTAAAAATCAATCCAAAATTTAATACTTGAAATCAAGAAAGACTGGACCTCATTTTTCCCGAGGTCAAAATTCAGCGCACCCCAACCGTAGTTATGAGCCTTGTTGTGATCTTGGTATTCAAAAGTTGGTGTGCCGTCATAATATGCTAATGCATCATCATTAATAGTGAAATGACCTGGAACCCAGTCTACGATAACACCGATATTATTTATATGACACTCTTCAACGAAATCTTGGAATTCCTCAGGTCTGCCATAGGAATGTTCAAAAGCAAAGTAACCCATAAGTTGATAGCCCCAGCTCAATCCAAGTGGGTGAGCCATTAAAGGCATGAACTCAATATGTGTATAGTTCATCTCAACCAAGTATGGAATCAACTCGTCCTTCAGTTGTGAAAAAGTATAGGGACTACCATCTGGATTTCTCTTCCAAGATCCTGCATGGGCCTCGTATATATTAACTGGTCTCTCGAAAAATCCCAAACGTTTGCGACGTGCTAGCCAAAGACCATCTTTCCATTTCTTTTCACGGATATTGGTCAAAACAGCTCCTGTGCCCGGTCTAGCTTCAAAATAAACTGCCAACGGATCAATCTTCATAATCTGGTGACCATTTGCACGCGTGATATGATATTTATAAATCTGACCTTCCTGAGCTTGACTCGTAAAGACTTCCCAAACACCTGCTTCATTACGAACCATAGGAATTTGATTCTCAACCCAATTAGTAAAATCACCAACTAGATGAACTGCTTGTGCATTTGGTGCCCAAACCCTAAAGGTATAGCCTATTTCTCCGTTTTTCTCCTCTCTATGCGCTCCTAAATAATGCTGGAGGTGAAAGTTCTCACCTGTAGTAAAGGTTCTTAATGCTTCTTGATTATTCATTCAATCCCCTTTCTTTTGTAAGCGTTTTCTATAATTCTATTATACACTCTTTTAAGATAACTTTCAAGTAATTTACGAAGGAAATCATATTTTTTTATGAAAGCCTTCAAAAAATTACCTAGCATTTTAAAAAAGATATCCTGAAAATAGAATACGAAACAATTTCCATATATTTTTTTATTATAATACCATAATATTCGTTTTTTATCAATTTTTAACTGTATTTTTAGTAAAAAATAAAATCAGGAAGGTAATTTCCTAATTTTATAAATTATTTCACATCAAAAACAATGGATTTAACATTTGTCATCGCTTCGATACTATATTTAATTCCTTGTACTCCTGCACCAGAACCTTTTACACCAAGGAATGGGAAATTATCTGGTCCACGTTGTGTTTTATTATTAATATGAACGGTACCAACTTCAAGTTTTTCAGCAATTTCAAACGCCTTCTTAAAGTCATTTGTAAAAACTGAAGATTGAAGACCGAATTCTGATTCATTAGCAATTTCTAGTGCTTCATTGGCATCTGCAACTCGGATAATTGGGAGAACAGGTCCAAATGGTTCTTCCCAGGCTAATTTCATATCTCTTGTGACATAATCAAAAAGTCCTGGCCAAATAAGGTTATTCTCACGTTTGATTGGGCTGAGCGCTTTGGCTCCTTTTTCCTGAGCCTCTTCAATCAATCCCCAGATGAAATCAGCTGAAGCATTATCAATAACTGGTGTGATATCTGCATTGTCAAATGGATCACCGACAGTTAGCTTAGCAACTTCAGCCTGGAGCAATTCAGCCAATCTATCTGCTACACTTTCCACAACCAAAACACGTTTGATAGCGGTACAACGCTGACCAGAGTAGCTAAAGGCACCACCTACGATTTGCTTAGCTGCATTTTCTAAATCTGCATCTTCTAAGACAATTGCTGCATCTTTCCCACCAAGTTCAAGCATAATCGGGCGCATACCAGCCAAACGACCGATACGCTCACCAATCGGTGTTGAACCTGTAAAGTTAATGAAGTTCACTTCCTTGTGTTCGATGATGTAGTCTCCGATTTCAGAACCACGTCCAGTGATGGTGTTAAAGACACCTGCTGGGATTCCGGCTTCGTCAAATGCTTTAGCCAACAAGAGACCAGAAATAGATCCTTGTGTTGGTGGTTTAAACATAACGACATTTCCTGCAATCAAGGCCGGAGCAATCTTAGATCCAGAAAGATTGACTGGGTAGTTAAATGGCGCGATAGCTAACACAACTCCAACTGGCTCACGACGAACAACGGCTAGTTTATTTTTACTTGCAGCTTCAAAACCGCCACCTTCCATTGCTTGTCCAGTGATACGGAGACCTTCCTCAGCAGCAAAACGAATCAATTCTGCTGTACGTACTACTTCTCCAATGGCTGCTTTAATCCCTTTTGCAACCTCTTTGGCAAGAATGGTACCAATTTTTTCTTTATCACGTTCCAAAATGTCTGCTGTCTTATGTAAATAGGCTGCACGCTCAACTGGTGCTAAATCACGCCATGCTGGGAGAGCTGCACGCGCTGCTTTCATAGCCTCATCTACTTCAGCCTGACTCATTGCGGGTACTGTTCCCAGCTTTTCCTGATTGATGGGAGAATAAATGGTAATTTCATTCTCTGATGATTTCCATTTTCCATTCACTAAATTCTGATAATGTGTCAAATTCTCTTCCTCCTGAAAATGATTAAAACTTATTTTATCAAATTTTCAGAAAATTACAACCCCTTTTTGGAAAATATTGATATTTTTTTCACAAACTTGATTCTTCAAATTATTTGAAATTTATTCCTATTAGATATTGGTTTTTCAATAAAAATAAAAAAGGTCTAGAGTTAACTAAACCTTTTTGTAGTATTTACTATGAAAGTACCTTCAAGACTGCAACGCTGATATCATCAATCACATTAGACTCTTGAGAACGACTGTTGGACACAAGCATTTCAAGATTTCCTGCATTTTCAAAGTAGAAGGAGGTTCCCTTGGCATTAAATACCACCAATAAATGCTCTGCAGCACCGTGAATTTCGTAAACAATCCACCCACTATTTTCAGCAGCTGTATGGACGAAGACATGACGATAAACTTCTTCATATGTAGGATAAGAGAAAGCACGCGTTTGTGTTTTTAGACGAATAATCTGACGGATAAATTCAATGCTCTCTTGTCTCTCATTGATTAAATCCCAGTTGACCTGGTTGACACTATCTGGAGCATTATAACTATTCATGGCGCGTTCTCTATCTGCCGGAGTCAGCTCACCATTTTCTCCAGTAGCAAGGAGTTTGGTGCGGCCAAATTCTTGACCCAACTCTATAAAGGACATCCCTTGCATAAGAACGCTCATCGCTGTTGCTGTCTCAACCTGACGCATAATCTTATCTGAACTGTAATCTGGATGAAGGGTTACTAACAAATCATGCAAGTTGTAATTATCATGGGCTTCCACATAGTTAAGAACTTGGTTTGGACTAAGATATGAGCCCAACTCTCGGCTACCAAGAATAGCTTTGGCTACAATCGGTTCTGTAGCTGCACCACTAACAAATCCTGCCTTGATTGAACCATAAACTTCTCCTCCTTTGATGGCATCACGCTGATCATCATTGAAGAATCCAATATTTGGCATCTGGTAGGCATTGTCCTTCTTGGCCTTATCATAAGGCGCAAGACCGATCCCCATATCCCAACCTTCTCCATAGGTGATAATACGTGGATCAACTTCATCAAGTGCCCAACGAATTGCCTGCATGGTTTTGACATCGTGAATTCCCATCAAGTCAAAACGGAAACCGTCAATATTGTATTCTTTCACCCAATAAAGGAGTGAGTCAATCATGTACTTACGGTACATTTCGTGTTCGCTTGCGGTTTCATTTCCAACACCTGTTCCGTTTTGAAAGGTTCCATCTGGATTCATACGATAGTAATAATCAGGAACAGTTGTTTGGAAAGGTGCATCGACCGTTGAGAAGGTATGGTTATAAACGACATCCATAATGACACCGATTCCTGCATCGTGATATGCCTGAATCATGGTCTTGAGGTCTCGAATAACCTGTCCAGGATCATCTGGGTTACTAGAGAAACTTGGTTCTGGGGCATTGTAGTTTTGAGGATCATAACCCCAGTTATAGGTTACATTTCCGTCCTCGTCGTATTCCTTATGGCGATCAAAGATTGGTTGGAGCTGAACATAATTACAGCCGAGTTCTTTGATATAGTCAAAGGCGGTTGCTTGGTCGAATTGGTTGGTCGTTCCTGTCTGGGCAGCACCAAGGAAGGTCCCTCGAAGATTTTCTGGAACTCCAGATGTTGGCGATTTTGTAAAATCACGAATGTGCATCTCACAGATAACCGCTTTACATGGGTTTTCCAAACGCCAAGGAGCGTCTGTCCCATGCTTGACTTTAAATCCTTCTACCTGTCTATCTTGCTGAGAGAGAATGACGGAACGTTTCCCGTCAGGGCTTGTAGCAATAGTGTAAGGATCTCGTGTCAAAGTCTGATGGTGTGGAAACTCAATCTGATACTGATAAGCTTTACCTGCAAGATTTTCGTCTAAATCTACACTCCAAACACCAATGGTATTGTACTTATGACTGTATGAATAGCTATTCCCACGCTCAAGATTAAAGGTTTTCCAAATCGGCGCGTCGTTACTTGTATTTTCATAAACGACCACTTGGACTGCTGTAGCGGTTGGAGCCCAGAGTTTAAAGCTTGTCTGGTAGTCAGAGATACTATACCCCAACTCTCCTTGGTATCCCCAATGGTGATCAAAACTTTCACTGTGAAAGGCTTTATCAAAAGCAAACGGGTTTCGATCTTTATAGCAAGAACTTGCAATGGCTGGATTTTCAGAATAATAAACCGTCTCATCACCATCCAAAATCCAAACCTCAGTCAACAGTGGATAATAGTTAAACCGTAGGAGATAATCTTTTGTCTTTCCATCTATTTCGACAGAAAAGGTCAGAGTATCGAGCCTTTCTGCACTTGTAACTGTAAAGGAGAATTTTGCTCCAAAATAGTCATTTTCATAATACAAATTTTCTTTAACATCTGCCTGTTTTCTACTGAATGAACAAGCATCATAATCCCCATTTTTTCGGTGAAAATGGATGACTACTGGGTATCTATACATTTCTTTTCCTAATTCCTAATTTCAATTTTAATTTTTTTATGTGGTGCTGAAGAATTTAGCGGGAATTTCAGCACAATAGAGAATAGCATTAATAGATATAAAAATACATCAGGAGAGATAGTTTCAGACTATCTAACATCTAGTTTTCAACTATTCTTTACAAACTTTCTAGCCAAGCTTCATCTCGAACTTCGATACCAAGTTCTTGTGCTTTTTGGAGCTTGCTTCCTGCATCTGCTCCTGCTACTACAAGATTCGTTTTCTTGGAAACACTGCCTGTGACTTTGGCACCCAGACTTTCAAGTTTGCTTTTGGCTTCTGAGCGCGTGAGACGTTCCAATTTTCCTGTTAATACAACTGTCAAACCTGACAAGGCTGCATCTGCTACTACTGTCTGCCCTTTGTAGTCCAGATTAACTCCAGCATCTTTCAACTCATCTAAGAGAATCTTCGACCCTTCTGTAGCAAAAAAAGTCTGAAGACTTTGAGCAATCACACTACCCAAGCTTTCAATACTTGCTACTTGCTCAGGATCAGCTTGGGCTAGATTTTCAATAGAGTGGAAATGTTGGAGCAAGAGTTGGCTAGCCTTGCTTCCGACATGGCGAATTCCCAGACCAAACAAGAGCTTTTCAGCAGAGTTTTCCTTGGATGCTTGAATGGCCTGATACAGTTTAGAAGCAGACTTTTCCTTGACACCTTCTAAAAGGAGAAAATCGTCTTCTTTCAAACGATAAATATCCGCCACATCCTTGACTAGATTGGCAGCAAAAAGCTTTTCGACGATAGATGGACCAAGACCCGTAATATTCATAGCATCTCGAGAGGCAAAGTGAATCAAACCTTCCATGATTTGGGCAGGACAGCGTGGATTGATACAACGAAGAGCCACTTCATCTTCAAAATGAAGCAACTGACTGTCACAGCTCGGACAGTTAGTCGGAATATCTAGTTTTTCTTCAGAAACACGTTTAGACTCTACCACACGCAGAACAGCAGGGATGATATCTCCAGCCTTATAAACGATAACCGTATCATCTTTGCGGATATCCTTTTCAGCAATATAATCTACGTTGTGAAGAGTTGCACGGCTAACAGTTGTGCCAGCAAGCTGAACAGGTGTTAGATTGGCAGTCGGGGTCACAACACCCGTACGACCTACTGTCCAGTCAACTGAAAGGAGTTGAGCTTCTTTTTCCTCAGCAGGAAATTTATAAGCTACTGCCCACTTAGGTGCTTTAACGGTAAAACCGAGTTCTTCTTGACCTGCTAGGTCGTTAACCTTGATGACCACCCCATCGATATCGTAAGGCAGTTTCTCCCGTTCTTGTCCTACTTCTTGGATAAAATCCCATACCTCATCTATACTTTGAGCCAATATTCGTTTAGGATTAACTACAAAACCAAGCTGTTCAAGATGCTCCAAGACCTTTTCTTGACTATCACGAGTTGAAGGGCTGGCTTCTTGATAGAGGAAAGTAGCAAGATTACGCTTGGCCACTACTGCTGTATCCAACTGACGCAAGGTGCCTGCAGCTGCGTTACGAGGATTAGCAAATTCAGGCTCCCCATTTTCTTGGCGGGCTTGGTTGACCTGATCAAAGGAAGCGCGTGGCATGTAACACTCTCCACGAACGGTGATATCTAGTTCTTCGGGCAAGGTCAAAGGAATGTCCTTGACACGCTTGAGGTTTTCGGTGATATTTTCACCAACAGAACCATCCCCACGTGTGGCACCAACAACCAAAATCCCCTTTTCATACGTAAGCGAGATAGACAAACCATCGATTTTCAGCTCACAAATATAGGTCGGTTGGGGTAATTCCTTTCGCACACGCGCATCAAAAGCTTCTAACTCTTCACGTGAAAAAGCATCCTGCAAACTGTATAGAGGATACTGATGACTGTATTTTTCAAAACCATCTAAAACCTTACCACCAACACGATGAGTTGGACTATCCGCTAAAACTTGATCTGGATAGGCGGCTTCCAACTCAACCAACTCTCGGTAGAGACGATCATACTCGCTATCTGAAACCGAGGGATTGTCACTCGTATAGTACTCGGTCGCATAGCGGTTGAGTAAGGCAACTAACTCATTCATTCTTTCATTCATAATCCCATTTTACCACAAAGCAAGCCCTCCTCACAATAGAGAAGGACTGAAAAATGATTCGTAATGAAATATTTTATAAAAAAGAGAAATTATAACTCTTTTTTAAAATGACTTCGCACATAAACGAGGGATAAACAAGACAGGATGATAACACCGCTTCCAATTATCAGAAAAGAAGAGAGATGGACACTTGGTAGCACCGTCATAAAGCCTTTTGCAATCGGCATAAATAGGATGGCTAAGGTAAAAATGGTGCTTAGTACTCTTCCCAAGTATTCCCCCTCAACCTTGGTTTGAACCTGAGTAAAAAAGTGAATATTAAAAATCGTCATAAACAGTTCACAAACTAAATTTCCAGAAAAGGAGAGAAAAGTTGGCAGTGGTAATCCCATCATAAAAACTCCAACTCCAGTTAAAGCCAATAGAATCAAAAGATTATAAACACTTGCCTTTATTTTACTAGCTAGAAGAGCTCCAATAATCGAACCAATAGCGCCCATAGTTAAAATAGTTGCATAAGCTCCTTCTACCCCGTATAGTCGATTTGAAAAAGGGAGGAGAAATTCAAAAGCTGCAAAAAAGAAATTAACACTGGAAGCTACTACCAAAAGGAAAAAGATCTCTTGCTGGCGCCAAATATAGCGAATCCCTTCTTTCATATCAGCAAAAATATTTTTCCAGCTGAAAGTCTTTTTCTCTTGTTCCTGAGTCTCTTTTTTTGGGAGAAAAGCTACTAAGGTAAATGCGATAAAAAAACTAATGGCATCTAAAACGAGCGTCATATGGAGACTGGCAAATTGTAAAACGAGAAAAGAAAGCACCGGAGAACTGACTCCTACAACCTGTAAAACTAACTCCAAGCGAGAGTTATAGGTCACAATCTCGTCTTTCTCTACAACCTCAGTTATAATGGCTTTGTTAGATGTACGAGAAAATGCAAAGGCAACCGCCTGAACAATATTGGCAAAAATCAAGGCAGCAATCATCAAGCTATCATCTCTGATGAAAGAAATAGCTAAGCAAAGAACGCCACAAATCAAGTCTGTCGTCATCAAAATTTTGCGACGCGAAAATCGGTCTGAAATCACTCCGCCAAAGGGATTGACCAGAATCGATGTGACGAGTTCAGAAATTTGATAAATCCCAAGAACAGTCTGCCCTATCGTTCCCATTGATGCCAACCAAACACTGTTTCCATAATCATAGAGCATATTTCCTATTTTATTAATAGCACCACGACTAATCAACTGGATTGCATGTCGATTCATATAAAAAACCCCTCTCAAATTTTGAAACTATTGTATCAAAACTGAAAGGAGTCTCTTTATTTTTCCCTTATTTGGGAAATTTAAGCATTTACAAATTTTTCATAATGTTCCTGATAGTAAGCCACTTGCTCTGGAAGCCCAAGCACATCAAAAATATGCATAGCCTCCTGCATCTGACTACAACCCTCTTCTTTCAAGTCTCTCTGGTAGAGGGCGAAACCTTTGAGATAATGGAAGATATTGCGCTCATAAAGCTTGATACCATTTCCAATCAACTTATCCACATAGCCCTCAAAATAGTCCGCATCCGCAAAGGAACGGTTTTCCAAACAATGCTGGTAACAGTTAAGAGCTAAAATCAAAACGAGTTTACGATGCCGACCAATTTCCTTGTAGTACTCTTCACTCTCCATAACTTCTCTGCCAATCCGAGCCACATAGTCCACATTGTAGAAAGTATAGAGATTACCGAAAAGAATCAACTCATACATAGTCCATTCTTCTGTTTGAAAAAGATAATCTGCTACCTTTTCCAAATCACTCTGCCTCATCGTGTAATGAGCATCTCTTTGACAAATCAGTCCTTGTAGCAGAATCCAATTCAGCTCAAAATAGAGGGGATTGGTCGAACTCTTTGCTTTCTCAAGCTGTTCCTTTTGTAGCTTTTGAAAACCTGCAATATTATTTGAGTAGTAAAGCGGAATAATCTGTGCCATCAAGGCAACATGTTCATGATTTTGAAAATCTCTAGCCTTGTCCATGAAATTTTCAATAGTCACATGAATATTGTCCAAAATCTCAAAGAAACGAGAAACTGCTAGATCAGACTCCCCAAGCTCGAAGCGAGATAACTGAGAGGTTGAACATGATTCACCTGCCGCCTCTTTTAAGGAGTACTTCCCACTTGTTCGAAATTCACGAAATACCTTTCCAAGATGTTCCATTTCTTACACCTGCTCTGATAATACTTCCCACTCAAGCATAGCTTCTTCTTGACGATGGCTAATTTTGTCCAGTTCAGCCTGCAATTCCATGAGCTTTTCAGCATCGTTGGTTTCCAGCATTTGTTCAGAAATGGTTTGGCTTTTACTTTCTAGTTCTTCGATTTCAGATTCTAAACTTTCGATTTGTCGCATGAGTTTGCGGGCTTCTTTCTGACTTTCTTTCTGAGCCTGATAATCATTAACTGGACTTTCTTCTTTTTCTTGATTGCTAGTTGAAGCTTCCGCTGTCTGAATCGCTTCTACTTCTGCTTTCTTTTCAACATAGTAGTCGTAATCCCCAAGGTAGAGGGTTGAACCATTTTCGGACAATTCCAAAACATGAGTGGCTACACGATTGATAAAGTAACGGTCGTGACTGACGAAAAGAAGGGTCCCATCAAAGTCAATCAAGGCATTTTCTAGCACTTCCTTGCTATCAATATCCAAGTGGTTGGTCGGCTCGTCAAGAATTAAAAAGTTGTTGTTTTCCATAGAAAGTTTGGCAAGCAGTAAACGAGCTTTCTCGCCACCTGACAGCATGCCAACTGATTTCTTAACATCATCTCCTGAGAAAAGGAAGGCTCCAAGTCGATTACGGATTTCAACCTCTGGTGTTAGTTTAAAATCATTCCAAAGTTCATCTAGGACACTATTGCTTGGTGTTAGCTTGCTTTGAGTCTGGTCATAGTAACCAACCTCAACATTGGCACCAAAACGCTTCTCTCCCTTGATAAAAGGGATCTGGTCCACAATAGACTTGATAAAGGTTGATTTCCCGATGCCGTTTGGTCCGACAATCGCAACAGCATTCATCTTACGAAGGTCTAGGTTGATAGGCTCTGAAAATATTTCCCCATCATAGCCAATAGCCGCATTTTCAACGGTTAAAACGACATTTCCAGACGTTTTTTCCGACTGGAAGGTCATGTTGGCTGATTTCTTGCCAGCTTCAGGCTTGTCCAAACGCTCCATTTTTTCTAGTTGTTTACGGCGAGATTGGGCACGTTTGGTCGTTGAAGCTCGGACTAGATTGCGATTGACAAAGTCTTCTAGAGCCGCGATTTCCTTCTGTTGCTTTTCATAGTTTTTTGCCTCAGTAGCTAGCTTTTGCTCCTTTAACTCAACAAAGCGAGAGTAATTACCTACATAACGATCTAAGGAATGCTTAGTCAAATCGAGTGTAACCGTCGCAACCTTATCCAAAAAGTAACGGTCGTGACTGACAATAATGAGTGCACCACTATAATTTACTAGGTAATTTTCCAACCAGGCAATGGTTTCGATATCCAAGTGGTTGGTTGGCTCGTCCAAGACCAAGAGATTTGGCTTTTCAAGGAGCATTTTAGCCAGTGCAAGACGAGTATTTTGACCACCTGAAAGCTCAGCAATTTTCATCTGCCACATAGACTCGTCAAACTTGAATCCATTCAAAATCGCTCGAATATCAGCTTCGTAAGTAAAGCCACCATCCTGGCGGAAATTCTCTGACAAACGATCATAATCCGCCATCAGTTTATCCAAATCTTCACCCGACTTTTCACCCATCTCTAATTCCATTTGACGCAGTTGTGTCTCTGCCCGACGCAAGTCATCAAAGACGTGAAGCATTTCATCATAAATGGTATTTTCAGACTCAAAACGGCTATCTTGGGCTAGGTAAGACAGAGAGATATCTTTTTTCTTATTAATTTCTCCACTAGTTGGCTCCTCTTCTCCAACCAAAATCTTTAAAAGAGTAGACTTACCTGCACCATTTTTCCCAACAAGAGCAATTCGGTCTCGTTCATCTACCTGCAGATTAATATTATCAAAAAGAACCTCACCAGCAAAAGATCGTTCAATTTTATTAGCTTGTAAAATAATCATATCTCTATTTTACTATCTTTTTCTCTTTTGCACAATTGCAACGAAAAAAGTTCGAGTCATAAACTCGAACCTTTCATCTTAGTATCCAATGCCTCCACGGAATGTGCGAGCCATATCTTTCAATTCATAGTTTTTAGAAGAGGTATCGATGGTCCATTTTCCATCTTTCTTAGTCATTTTAATTTCATAACCCTCTTTCTTCATGTTATCACTAGTGTCTAGAGGAGTTGAATCAAATTGACTTGGTGCATTTTCTAAAATGTATTTTTCACCAGCTTTCATAGCTTCAGAGTAGTTGCTATATTTACCTTTGTTTTCTTCGTAGAATTTACGGCTCAATTCATAAACATTCAAATTATCCAAGTCGATTGTCTCTGGTCGAACATAAACAACAGCATAATCTGGCAAGTATGTCTTCACCTTGTAATCAACTTTTGCTCTCTTAGCATTTGCTTTGATGTAAGCATCTGCGAATGTTCTAAGTTCTGAATCAGAAGGTTTGTAGTTATAGAAACCTTTTCCGAATGACTCTGTAAATTTCTTGATAAACTCTTCTTTATCAGCTTTCGCATCGTTTGTGAATTCAGCACTATTATCAGAAGATTTTTTATCATCAGCAAGTGCTACAACTTGCGACTTATTGTCAGTAGCACTTAGGTTCGTTCCACCACCAGAGCTTTCCCCATTAAGGTAAACAGCATCGACATATTTTTTCATTACATCTTTTGCTTCATCAATATTGTCTTCATACTGACTTGGATCCACCTTGATGGCTACATCGTTATTCTTTTTAGAATTCTCTTTGATGTCATCATAAAAGCTAGGTGCGAAGTGGAGTTCATACTTAGCATTCTTGTCGACTTCATACACTACATAACCAGCAACACTCTTTCCTTTAGAAAGACTGTCACCATATGACATAAATTTCGTTTTACTGTCGCTTTCGTAGATTTGAATTGGTTGTAATTTTTCATCTTTTTCATTATAAAGCGTAATATCTTGGCTAGTAAAACTAAACTGTTTATCACGATTGTTCTTGATTTCGACTTGAAGTGCAAGGTAGCTTGAAGATGAATCTTCATCTTTAGGCAATACAAACATACCATCTTTCACAGAAACTTCAAAGTTTGAGTTCGAGGCAGTACCATTGTCGCTTGCTTTTTTTTGAGCTCCACAGGCAACAAGTGCTAAAGCTGACAAAAGCAAAGCAGAATGCTTAAGAATTTTTTTCATAATGGATTCTCCTTTAATGATTTACTATATTTTACCATACGCAGAATAAAAATCAAAACAGAAACCAGATATTTTCAAAATATCTTAAATTTATAGAGTTTTACATTAAATTTTTCTATATGTTCGTTTGAGACATTAAAGGATTCTTTATAAAAAGAATAGAATATAACAATATTTTTGATTTTTTTCTTCAACAAACCTACAAAATGAATTATAAACTTTCATGTTATAAAGTATCTAATAATTAATTTTCATCCCTAACTTAGTATAAGTAAGCACAGTCCCCACCATTTTCCCGCTAAAGTACAAAAGTTAATTTCCTACATTTTAAGTTATGCTAACGTTTTACTAAAATGTCAAATCGTGATATAATGAAAGCGATTAAAGCAAATAAACAAAGGAGACACTCTATGACTTACCAAGAAAATTATCAAAAATGGGTCGATTTTGCTGACCTTCCAGACTACCTTCGTCAAGATTTGGAAAATATGGACGAAAAAACAAAGGAAGATGCCTTCTATACCAATCTTGAATTTGGTACTGCTGGTATGCGTGGTTTGATCGGTGCTGGTACAAATCGTATCAATATCTATGTTGTTCGTCAAGCAACTGAAGGTTTGGCTCGTTTGATTGAGTCAAAAGGTGGAAATGAAAAAGAACGCGGTGTAGCAATTGCCTACGATAGCCGTCACTTCTCACCTGAGTTTGCCTTTGAATCTGCGGCAGTTCTTGCTAAACACGGTATCAAATCTTACGTATTTGAAAGCCTTCGTCCAACTCCTGAACTGTCATTCGCTGTTCGTCACCTCAACTGTTTTGCTGGTATCATGATTACTGCCAGTCACAACCCTGCTCCATTTAACGGTTACAAGGTTTACGGTGAAGACGGTGGGCAAATGCCTCCACATGATGCAGATGCTTTGACAACTTATATTCGTGCAATCGAAAATCCATTCGCTGTCGAAGTTGCTGATGTAGAAGCTGAAAAAGCTTCTGGATTGATTGAAGTGATTGGTGAAGCTGTCGACGTAGAATACCTTAAAGAGGTTAAGGACGTAAACATCAACCCAGCCTTGATCGAAGAATTTGGTAAAGACATGAAGATTGTCTACACACCACTTCATGGTACTGGTGAAATGTTGGCTCGTCGTGCTCTTGCCCAAGCTGGATTTGACTCAGTTCAAGTTGTTGAAGCACAAGCAACTGCTGACCCAGACTTCTCAACTGTAAAATCTCCAAACCCAGAAAGCCAAGCAGCCTTCGCCCTTGCTGAAGAACTTGGTCGTCAAGTTGGGGCAGACGTTCTTGTGGCAACTGACCCTGACGCTGACCGTGTTGGTGTTGAAGTTCTTCAAAAAGATGGAAGCTACCTCAACCTTTCAGGTAACCAAATCGGCGCTATCATGGCTAAATACATCTTGGAAGCCCACAAAAATGCTGGAACTCTTCCTGAAAATGCAGCCCTTTGCAAATCCATCGTATCAACTGACTTGGTAACGAAGATTGCTGAGAGCTACGGCGCAACTATGTTTAACGTCTTGACTGGTTTCAAATTTATCGCTGAAAAGATTCAAGAATTCGAAGAAAAACACAACCACACTTACATGATGGGATTTGAAGAAAGCTTCGGTTACTTGATCAAACCATTCGTACGTGATAAAGATGCTATTCAAGCTGTTCTTGTCGTTGCTGAACTTGCTGCCTACTATCGTTCACGTGGTTTGACACTTGCTGACGGTATCGAAGAAATCTACAAAGAGTACGGCTACTACGCAGAAAAAACTATCTCTGTTACTCTTTCTGGTGTTGATGGTGCTGAACAAATCAAAGCCATTATGGCTAAATTCCGTAACAATGCTCCGAAAGAATGGAACACAACAGCTATCACTGTCGTAGAAGACTTCAAGGCTCAAACTGCTACTGCCGCTGATGGTACTGTTACAAACTTGACAACTCCTCCAAGTGATGTTTTGAAATACACACTTGCTGACGGTTCATGGATTGCAGTTCGCCCTTCAGGTACAGAACCAAAAATCAAGTTCTACATTGCCGTTGTGGGTGAAAGCAACGAAGATTCACAAGTTAAGATTGCTAACATCGAAGCAGAAATCAATGCGTTTGTAAAATAAAAATCTATAAAAGATGAGACCAACCAATCTCATCTTTTTTTCGTATCAAATCTAAGCATTTTTGGAAACTTTATGGCATACTAGACTTATCAATGAAAGCGAGGTAATCTCATGGAACAATTTTTAGATAATATTAAAGACCTTGAAGTCACTACGGTTGCGCGTGCACAAGAAGCACTTGATAATAAAGAAACTGCAACCTTCTTTATCGGTCGCAAAACTTGCCCTTACTGCCGTAAATTTGCTGGTACCTTGGCAGGTGTCGTAGCTGAAACTAAAGCTCACATCTACTTCATCAACAGTGAAGAACCAAGCCAACTCAATGCTTTGCAAGATTTCCGTTCACGCTATGGTATTCCAACTGTTCCAGGATTCGTTCATGTTGCTGATGGCCAGATCAAGGTCCGTTGTGACTCTTCCATGTCCGCACAAGAAATCAAAGAATTTGCAGGATTGTAAAAATATATAAAAAAGAAGGCACTCGCCTTCTTTTTTATATATCTGTCAATGGTGTTGCAGTATCTGGTGAGGTATCGTAAACTTTAAAGTCTACTCCGACTCCCAGATCCGCTTGGGCTAGCTGGTTGACCATAGTCATATGAGCCAGCTCCTTGATATTGTTCTCTTTGGATAAATGCCCAAGATAGATTTTCTTAGTCCGATTTCCCATTGCACGAATCATAGCCTCAGCTCCGTCTTCGTTAGAAAGGTGACCGAGATCCGATAGAATTCGCTGTTTGAGACGCCAAGCGTAAGATCCTGCTCGCAAAATCTCTACATCATGATTTGACTCAATGAGGTAACCATCCGCATTTTCGACAATCCCAGCCATACGATCACTAACATAACCTGTATCGGTCAGCATGACGAAGCTCTTGTCATCCTTCATAAAGCGGTAAAACTGTGGTGCTGCCGCATCATGGCTAACTCCAAAACTCTCAATGTCGATATCACCAAAGGTTTTGGTTTTGCCCATTTCAAAGATATGCTTTTGCGAAGAGTCTACCTTGCCAAGATACTTACTATTCTCCATAGCCTGCCAAGTCTTTTCATTGGCGTAAAGATCCATACCATATTTGCGAGCCAAGACACCGACCCCATGGATATGGTCTGAATGCTCATGCGTAATTAAAATCGCATCCAGATCTTCAGGTTTGCGATTGATTTCAGCTAGCAGACTTGTAATTTTCTTACCAGACAAACCTGCATCCACTAGGATTTTCTTTTTTGGGGTTTCCAGATAAAAGGAATTTCCACTGGAGCCTGATGCTAAAATACTGTATTTAAAGCCTTTTTCACTCATTCTAGTCTTCTATTTCGTCCTCCCATATTTCTTCTTTTACGGCATCCTTATCATAAGGGAGCACTATGGTAAAGGTCGATCCCTTACCGTATTCACTTTTGGCCCATATAAAACCATTGTGTTGTTTGATGATTTCTTTTGCGATCGCCAGACCTAGACCAGTTCCACCTTGAGCCCGGCTTCTTGCACGATCCACACGGTAGAAACGGTCAAAAATTTTTGGCAAATCTTGCTTTGGAATACCTAGACCTTGGTCTTTGATGGATAAAATCATCTGGTCATCAGTAGTTTTCATGCTGACAGTGATCTTCCCACCATCTGGCGAGTACTTGATGGCATTGTTAAGAATATTATCTATCACCTGAGTCATCTTATCGGTATCAATCTCGATCCAAACTGAATTGATTGGGTAATCTCGAACCAGTTCATATTTTTTCTCTTGATCCTGTGCTCTCATCTTGTCAAAACGATTAAGGATAAAGGTGATGAAGGCCGTAAAATTAATCAACTCCACATCCAACTGAGTAGTCGCATTATCAATACGAGAGAGATGCAAGAGATCTGTCACCATCCGCATCATACGGTTGGTTTCATCTAGCGAAACCTTGATAAAATCAGGGGCTACAGGATCATACAAGGCTCCCTCGTCCAAGGCTTCAAGATAAGATTTAACACTGGTCAAAGGAGTTCGCAACTCGTGACTCACGTTCGAAACAAAGAGTCTCCGTTCGCGTTCTTCCTTCTCCTGCTCGGTCGTATCATGTAAAACAGCAACCAAACCCGAGATGAATCCAGACTCACGGCGTACCAGAGCGAAACGTACACGAAGACTCAGGTATTCACCATTCACATCTTGGGAGTCAATCGTCAACTCAGGAATCTGTGTAATTAGATCACGCAGCTCATACTCATCTTCTATCTTAAGCAATTCTAAAATGCTTTTGTTAAGGACATCTTCTTTCTGCACACCGAGCTGTTTCTTGGCCATGTCGTTGATCATAATAATCTGACCACGGCGATTAGTCGCAAGAACGCCATCTGTCATGTAAGAAAGAATACTGTTCAATCGTTTACTCTCTTGTTCCAGATTTTCTTGGGTCAAACGAATAACTTCTGACAAATCGTTCAGATTATTGGTGATATTGGTGATTTCTGTACTTCCTTGCAAGTCCAAAACTTGAGAATAATCACCTGCAATCAAGTCCTTAACCTTTTGATTTATCTCCTTTAGACGGATATTATCCCGACGATTTTCCAGTAACAGCAAGGTCACCACCAGGATAAAGCCAAGTAAAATCAGAATAAAGATAAAATCGCTGGTCAGAATAGTTTGTCTAATATCTTCAATCATTATTTCTCATATAGTATCCAACACCACGACGTGTGAGAATGTACTCTGGACGACTTGGAGTATCTTCGATTTTCTCACGCAAGCGTCTAATGGTCACATCCACTGTACGAACATCACCAAAATAATCATAACCCCAAACAGTCTCAAGCAAGTGTTCACGCGTAATCACTTGTCCAATATGGGAAGCCAAGTGATATAAGAGCTCAAACTCACGGTGGGTTAAATCTAATTCCTCACCATATTTCTTAGCCACGTAAGCGTCTGGGACAATTTCCAAATCGCCAATCTGAAGTGGCTGGGATTTCTTCTCATCAGACTCTTGGCTATCCACAGAAACTAGGTCTGTACGACGAAGCAGGGCCTTAACACGAGCCTGCAACTCACGGTTTGAGAAAGGTTTTGTAACATAATCATCTGCACCTAACTCTAAACCAATAACCTTGTCAAATTCGCTATCCTTAGCTGATAGCATGATAATCGGCACGCTACTAGTCTTACGAATAGCTTTAGCAACTTCTAAACCATCTATTTCAGGTAGCATCAAGTCGAGGATAATAATATCCGGTTGCTCAGCTTCAAATAGCTCGATTGCCTCACGACCATTGAAGGCTGTAACGACTTCATAACCTTCCTTGGCCATATTAAACTTAATAATATCTGAGATTGGTTTCTCATCATCTACAATTAATATTTTTTTCATTTTATCACCTTTTCTCTATCTATTATAACAAAAAAATGCAAAGAAGGCACAAATGGCTACTGTAGGCCTTTATCTTCAAAAGTTGTTTTATAAGCCTGCCAAATTTTTTGCTGAGGTTTCGCAAGTGGATAGTCAGAAAACTCCTGAGGAGAAACCCAACGAATTTCTCTGTCCGAAAACTGTTTTGTTTCTGTCACCTGACCAGCTAGGATTTTAATGTGCCATTTCCGATGGCTAAATACATGCTTGACCTGGTCAAATACTTGATGGGACCAATTCACTTCTAAATCATAATCCTGCTCAAAGTTTTCTTGAGGGCTTGGTCCAAATTCTCTGCTTTCCTCTTTGACTTGAGAAAAGAGATCTAACTGATCGTCAAAGATTGAGAAATCATCAACTTCGATCAAGGGGAAATGCCAAAAACCGGCTAACAGTTTCTCGCTTTCATTTTTTTCAAGTAGATATTGACCACGGTCATTGCGTACAACTAAGGCCTTGAGATAAATTGGGAGAGGTTTTTTCTTGGGTTCTTTAATCGGATATACATCCATAGTTCCGTTCTGATAGGCTGCGCTAAAGTCCTTAACAGGGCTTTCTTCTGGTCGAGGGTTAACCGGAGACTCTATATCAGAACCTAAATCCATCAGAGCTTGGTTAAAGTCACCTGGTCGTTTCGGGTCAATCAAGATTTCCATCATTGCCTGAAAAATTTTGCGATTGCTGGGAACTCCGATATCATGATCAACCTCAAACAAGCGTGCCAAAACCCGCATGACATTGCCATCAACCGCTGGCTCAGGCAAATTAAAAGCGATACTGGAAATAGCTCCCGCAGTGTAAGGGCCAATCCCTTTTAAACTAGAAATTCCTTCATAGGTATTTGGAAATTGCCCCCCAAAGTCAGTCATAATCTGCTGGGCTGCAGCCTGCATATTGCGCACTCGAGAATAATAGCCCAATCCCTCCCAAGCCTTCAACAAACGATCTTCAGGGGCATTGGCCAGACTTTCAACTGTTGGAAACCAGTCCAAGAATCGTTCGTAGTATGGAATAACTGTATCCACTCTAGTCTGCTGGAGCATGATTTCAGATACCCAGATGTGATAAGGATTTTTACTTCTCCTCCAAGGTAAATCTCGCTTGTTTTCATCATACCAATTGAGGAGTTTTTCACGAAAAGAAATGATCTTCTCCTCTGGCCACATGACGATACCGTATTCTTTCAAATCTAACATATATCTAGTATAACATAGAAGCTTCTAACTGTCCTTTTCTCAGTACTAAAAAGCCTCTTCCCATGGGAAAGAGGACTAAATCTTATTGATGAACTGCTTGAGCTGCTGTGATAAGGGTCAACTTGTACACATCATCTGCATTACATCCACGAGAAAGGTCGTTAACTGGTTTGTTCAATCCTTGCAAAACAGGTCCGACAGCCGCAAAACCACCGAGACGTTCTGCCATCTTGTACCCAATATTTCCTGCTTCGATACCTGGGAAGACAAAGACATTTGCTTGACCAGCTACATTACTTCCTGGAGCTTTAAGAGCTGCAGTTTCAGGAACAAAGGCAGCGTCAAATTGCAACTCACCATCAATCTCAAGGTCGGGACGCAAGTCGTGAGCAATTTTTGTAGCTTCCACTACCTTATCAACACTTTCACCAAAACCTGAACCTTTAGTAGAATAGCTTAGCATAGCAATTTTAGGTTCAATACCAAACATTTTAGCTGTGATTGCTGAATTGATCGCAATTTCAGCCAAAGCTTCTGCATCTGGATTGATGTTAATGGCACAGTCTCCAAATAGGTAACGTTCCGTACCACGAACCATGAGGAAAGCACCTGAAGTACGAGTTACGTTTGGACGAGTTTTAATGATTTGTAGGGCTGGGCGAACTGTTGAAGCAGTTGAGTGAATTGCACCAGATACCATACCGTCAACCAAGCCCAAGTAGACTAGCATCACACCAAAGTAGTTGACATCATCAACCAAAACTTTGCGCGCTTCTTCTTCAGTCATTTTGCCCTTACGACGCTCTACCAAGGCAGCAACCATTTCTTCAAATTGAGGATAATGTTGGGGATCAATCACTTCATAACCATCTATGATCCCTTCGATTTCAAGATAAATTTTAATTTTTTCAGGGTTTCCGAGCAAAACAGGAATTACTTCTGTTTCTTTTACCAAGCGTTTTGTTGCTTGAAGAATACGTGGCTCTTCCCCTTCAGGGAGAACGATACGAGCATTTTTGCCAACCAGGTTGGCTTTGAGACTTTCAAAAACTTCCATGAGTTTTCTCCTTTAAGAAAATAAATTATACTCCAAATAAGTTTTAAAGAGTATTAGTTGATAACTGAGTAATAAGATTGCTGAAATCATCCGGTAAGGGGCTTTCTAGTTGCAAATCTTGCTCTAGAAAGGGATGATAAAAAGATAAATAATGGCAATGCAAGGCCTGACGTTGGATACCATCATCCAAACTACCACCATACAAATCATCTCCCAACAAAGGAAAGCCGATGTGAGAAAAATGCACTCGTATCTGATGAGTTCGTCCAGTATGCAGACGAATATCAACTAGGTGAATATTTCCATAAGACGCTACAACTTTGTAAGACGTATGAGCGTATTTCCCACCTTTGGCAACCCGTCTCGTGATAATAGAATCTTCATCACGCGCAATCGGGGCAATAATCTCCCCTTCAGGCTCCAAGACACCAGCTCCTTTAACCAAAGCAAAGTAACGTTTTTCGATAGACTTTCGTTGCAACTGCTTGTCTAAACGTGCATGAGCGTAACCGTGCTTGGCAAAGAGCATCAAACCAGATGTATCTCTATCAAGCCTAGTCACGATGTGAACTTGCTGATTTTCATATTCCTGTTTAACATAGTAGCCCTTGATAAAATTGGCAATGGTATTGGAATGATTGACACTGGGGATGGAAGCTACTCCATAAGGCTTATTCAAAACCAGAAAATGGTCATCCTCATATAAAATATCGAGTGGTCGATCAATAGCTTCAAGGCTCTCAAATCCTTCCTCAGCTGGAATATCGATGGTAACCCTATCTCCAATATCTAAGAGATAAGTCGCATTTTGTGGTTTGCCATTGACCCGTATAGCCCCGCCTCGAAACTTAATCTTAGCCAAAAGTCCCTTGGAAACCTCATGTTTCTTGAGGAAAGTTTTGACTTTGACGTGCTCATCTGCGGTAAATTCGAACCTCATTCATCCACCTCGCCGATGAAGGCATCTTTGACACGATTCCAGAAACTAGTGTGGCTTGGAGTCGCTACGAAGTGAATCTTGTGATGGTCGATTTGATACTCTATCCGTTCGATATTACGGAAGGAATAGACGCTGTTATCGACTGATATCGTGTGGTAATCATTGCGTGTCGGTAAGAGTTCAATCTTATCTTTTTTAGGAATAATGATTGATGATCCCAGAGTACGATAGACTCGGTTGTTAAGACTCGCTATTTCTGTCAACTGCAAGGCTTCAATGGTCGGATGCAAGACAGCTCCACCCAAGGACTTGTTGTAGGCAGTACTTCCCGTCGGCGTTGAAACAGTCACTCCATCTCCACGAAATCTCTCGAACGGAACGTGGTTAATGATAATATCCGCAACCATGGTCCGGTCTGATCGACGGATACTGGCTTCATTTAAAGCACGGAAGATTTTCACTTCCCCATTTTCAAGCGTTACCTTAACATTCAAGACTGGATAGGAAACTTTCGCACCAGTATCTAGTAAAAGATTGGTCACCAACTGATCTAGCTCAAAATCACGATAATCTGTGTAAAATCCCAAATGCCCTGTATGAACACCTACAAATCGAACCTTGTCTAACTGATTCTCATACTTGTGGAAAGCGGATAAAAGCATCCCGTCACCACCAATCGAAATGACGATGTCGGGATTGGTATCGTTCAGTATAAAATGTTGTTTCTTTAGTTTTTCCCTCAGTTCATGCAAAACTTTCTGACTCTGTGGTTTTCTATTTGCTATGAGGTCAACTCGTTTACCTGTATTCTTCATCTGTATCGTCACTATTTCCTACACCGTCATTTAATTTTCTGCTCAATGGATCAAAGAGAGCCTGCGCTTCCTGGATGTCATCTCGAATCTTACCCATTTCTTCATCCAATTGATAGGCTATTTTGGCCGTAATTTCCAGTCTTTTCCTGATTTCTTCTGGAAAATCGCCCTGATATTTATAATTGAGCGAGTGTTCAATGGTAGCCCAAAAGTTCATAGCCAAGGTCCGAATTTGAATCTCGGCGAGAATGGTCTTAGCCCCATTTATCGTATCTACAGTATATTCGACAACCACGTGATAAGAACGATAGCCCGAAGCCTTACGATGAGTGATATAGTCTCGTTCCTGAACGACTCTCATATCTTGGCGTTTACGTAGAATCTCAACTACCTCTTTAACGTCATCAACAAACTGAACCATGACACGTAAACCAGCAATATCTTGCAGATCATGTTCTAGACTTGCATAAGTAATTCCTCGACGAGCCATTTTTTCTTTAATACTTTCAATCGGTTTTACACGACCCGTTACAAACTCAATCGGAGAATGCTTGTTTTGCTTACGATACTGTTTGCGAATTCCTCGAAGTTTAATCTTCAATTCACCAACAGCCTGAATGTAAGGATCTAAAAATTCTTCCCATTCTATGGTCATACTTTCTCCCTTGTAATGTTTGATTGCTCTGTCGAAAATCTTTGATTTTTTCAGTACATTCGTATACAATAAATACATTGTCCATTATACCATAAATCGCTTTCAAAGATATAGAAAAGGTTGAAAAAATGAAACATTTAGAAATAGAATTGAAAACACTTCTGAAAAAAGAGGAATATGATCATCTAAAAAAACAGCTTTCCCATATCCAACCCGTCTTTCAGAAGAACTACTACATTGACACACCAGATTTCCAATTGCATGAAAAGAAGGTTGCCATGCGCATTCGCACTTTTGCAGATTGGGCGGAATTGACCTTAAAAGTACCTCAAACTGTAGGAAATATGGAATACAACCAGAAACTAACTCTTCCAGAAGCTGAATCGTACCTCGAAAAACAAAAACTACCTCCAGGGCTCGTTCTAGAGAAACTCGCTAAGATTGGCATCGAAAGCCATGACTGGCTTGTTCTAGGCTGCCTTTCCACTCTACGTTATGAAATGAAAGCTGAGATTGGCTTAATGGCCTTAGATGAAAGTCGATACTTTGACCAGATGGACTATGAACTCGAGCTTGAAGTCACCGACCATGAAAAAGGGAAAGAAGATTTTCAGAGATTTTTAGATGAAAATCAGATTACTTATCAGAAAGCTCCATCAAAATTAATTCGTTTTATTAAAAGCATGAAAAAAAGCTGAAATAATCTCCTTTTTTTGGTAAAATAGAAAAGATAAAAATAAAAGAATCTGGCTTTGAAAAACAAAACTTTCTCAGAGAAGATTCGCAAAGTTTACAGAGGACGGTCTATAATGTCAGATAGAAACAACATGAAACTTTTCACCCTAAACTCTAACCATGAAATCGCTCAAAAGATTGCGGATACAGTTGGTGTACCTCTCGGGAAGTTATCCTCTCGACAATTTTCTGACGGCGAAATCCAGGTCAACATTGAAGAAAGTGTCCGTGGTTACGATGTCTACATCATCCAGTCAACCAGCTACCCTGTTAGCAACCACTTGATGGAGTTGTTGATCATGGTTGATGCTTGTGTACGTGCAAGTGCTCATAGTATCAACGTTGTCCTTCCTTACTTTGGTTATGCGCGTCAGGACCGTATCGCTTCTTCTCGCGAACCCCTCACTGCAAAACTAGTTGCCAATATGCTTGTCAAAGCTGGTGTAAGCCGTGTTCTAACACTTGACCTCCATGCTGTTCAGGTCCAAGGTTTCTTTGACATTCCTGTAGACAATCTTTATACTGTTCCTCTATTTGCTAAGCACTACTGTGATAAAGGTCTTCTTGGCTCTGATGTCGTTGTTGTTAGTCCAAAGAACTCTGGTGTTAAACGTGCACGTAGTTTGGCTGAATACCTTGATGCTCCTATCGCTATCATTGACTACGCCCAAGATGATTCTGATCGTAACGAAGGCTATATCATTGGGGATGTTGAAGGCAAAAAGGCTATCTTGATTGACGATATCCTAAATACTGGTCGTACTTTCTCTGAAGCAGCCAAAATCGTTGAACGTGAAGGCGCAACTGAGATTTATGCAGTATCCAGTCACGGTTTATTTGTTGAAGGTGCAGCAGATCTTCTTGACGCTACAAACATCAAAGAAATCCTCGTGACGGACTCAGTAGCAACCAAAGAAAGAACTCCAGAAAATGTATGTTACATTACTGCTAGCGAATTAATCGGAGATGCTATCGTCCGCATCCATGAAAGAAAACCAGTCAGCCCACTCTTTGCTTACAACAAAAAGAAATAAGGTGATTCTTTGATTTATTTGGACAATGCTGCTACGACTCCTATGTCAGCAGTAGCTATTTCTGAAATGACTAAGGTCATGCAAGAAACTCATGGTAATCCTTCTAGTATTCATAGCCATGGTCGGCAGGCTGGCAAACTCTTGCGAGAAGCTCGTCAGGACTTAGCCCTCTTACTAGGAACCAAACCTCAACATATCTTTTTTACATCTGGCGGTACAGAAAGTAATAATACAGCCATTATCGGCTATTGTCTCCGTCATCAAAATCGTGGAAAACATATCATCACGACAGCTATTGAACACCATTCTGTGCTTGAGACTATCGATTATCTGGTACAACATTTTGGTTTTGAAGCGACCATCATCCAACCAGTAAATCAAGAAATCACTGCGCAGCAGATTCAAGAAGCTTTACGTGACGATACCATTCTCGTTTCCACCATGTATGCTAATAATGAAACAGGTAGTCTCTTACCTATCGCTGAGATTGGACGTATTTTAAAAGAACATCCTGCTGCTTATCATGTTGATGCTGTTCAAGCTATCGGAAAAATCCCTATCCATCCAAAGGAGTTAGGAATTGATTTCCTTAGCGCTTCTGCCCACAAATTCCATGGACCAAAAGGAGTTGGCTTTCTTTATGCTTCTTCCACGGGCTTTGATTCCTACCTTCACGGTGGAGACCAAGAACAAAAGAAACGGGCTGGAACAGAAAATCTCGCTGCCATTGTAGGTATGGTCGCTGCTCTCAAAGAGGATTTAAATAACCAAGCTAAGCATTACCAAAAACTAAGCGCACTCAAATCTGCTTTTTTAGAAGAAATTGCTGATTTAGACTACTATCTCAATGAAAGTCAAGACCAACTGCCTTATGTTTTGAATATCGGTTTTCCTGGTCAGAAAAATGATTTGCTTTTACTTCGGTTAGACCTTGAGGGAATTTCAATTTCTACCGGTTCCGCTTGTACTGCTGGTATTGTGCAAACCAGTCATGTGCTTGAAGCATTTTATGGACCAGATTCACATCGATTGAAAGAATCTGTCCGTATCAGTCTCTCTCCTCTTAACACTGAGGAGGAACTGAAACAACTCGCACAAACCTTAAAAAATATTATTGGAGATTAATCTAATGGCATTCGAAAAAACCATTAAACTACAAAACTGCCGCTACGACTATACACTTAGCCCAACTGTCAAAAAGTTCACACTGAAAGACAATACTTTCTTTGAAACAAAAGTTGGAAACTTCGAACTGACTCGTCTACTTGAAAAAGTACCCAACAGTGGTGAAGGTTTCAACCTAAAAATCATCATCAATAAAGACCTTACAGGTGCTAAACTCAACATCACTGACAAATCTGGCCTTCGTTTGGTGAATATCTTTAAATCAGAAGATCACCATATTCACCAAGAAAAATTCTACTTCCTCATGGACAGTTTAGTAGAACGCGGTATCTTCACTAAAGAAGAAAGATAATTGACTATGTATCGACTTACCTATCAAGATAACTATCACGTAGAACGTACACTTGAATATAAGGATTACGAAGAGCTTATGTTATCTCTATCAGGCTGTGTGACCCTACCTGATACTCACCTTATCATTCAGCTCCTTAACGCTGAATGATAAGGTGATTTATCAAGGATTGGTTGGCGATCTCTACCGTTTTCTATCACAAGCTCATTTTTCAGATAAAAACTAAGAAATTTCTTAGTTTTTTCTTGTTTTTGTTGATTTTTTCACAATGTTTCTATAAAATAGAAGAATAGAAAGGTTGTGATTTTGTGAAAGATAAACAGTCTGCTATTCCAAAAGCAACAGCAAAAAGACTCTCTCTTTACTATCGAATTTTCAAGAGATTTCATGCAGAAAAAATCGAACGTGCCAACTCCAAGCAAATTGCAGAGGCTATCGGTATCGACTCTGCGACCGTTCGTCGGGATTTTTCCTATTTTGGTGAACTAGGTCGTCGTGGTTTTGGTTACGATGTCAAAAAATTGATGAATTTTTTTGCTGATCTCCTAAATGATAACTCCATTACAAATGTTATGTTAGTTGGAATCGGAAATATGGGCCATGCCCTTCTCCACTACCGCTTCCACGAGCGTAACAAGATGAAAATTATCATGGCCTTTGACCTAGATGACCATCCAGAAGTTGGGAGCCAGACACCTGATGGAATTCCAATCTATGGTATCTCACAGATTAAAGAAAAAATCAAAGAAGCAGATGTCAAAACTGCTATCCTAACAGTTCCAAGTGTTAAATCACAAGAAGTTGCCAATCTTTTGGTTGATGCAGGTGTAAAAGGGATTCTCAGTTTTTCTCCTGTCCACTTGCACCTCCCAAAAGATGTGGTTGTTCAGTATGTCGATTTGACAAGCGAACTCCAAACCCTCCTCTATTTTATGCGTAAAGAGGATTAGAAAGCGAAAGCATTTATGAAAAAACCAGTTATTGGGATTACAGGAAATGAAAAAGCTCATCCAGATGATGACATCATGATGAGCTATGCAGCAAAAGGCTTTGTTGAAGGAGTCAAGGACGCTGGCGGAATTCCAATCATCCTACCGATTGGTGATCAAGAAATGGCTGCCTATTACATCAGTATCATTGATAAGCTCATCCTAACGGGTGGGCAAAATGTTGATCCAAAATACTATGGTGAACCAAAGGCTATTGATAGTGATGACTATCACCTTCAAAGAGATATTTTTGAACTAGCACTTATCAAAGAAGCGATTAAGCAAAAGAAACCAATTTTCTCTGTTTGTCGGGGTACTCAACTTTTCAATGTCGCCATGGGAGGCACGCTATACCAAGATATCGAGGATCATTGGCAGGACTGTTCAGCCGAATACACGACCCAACGCCTCGTAACGGAACCTGATACCATTCTCCGAGAAATCTATGGAGAAATCTCTCACATCAACTCCTTCCACCACCAGAGCATTAAAGATCTAGCCTCAAATCTTAAGGTTGTAGCACATGATCCTAAAGATGGAATCATTGAGGCTGTGACAACTACGGACGGCTTCCCTTATCTTGGTGTTCAATGGCATCCTGAATTTCTCTTTGAAAACCGCCCCAAAGATAAAACGCTGTTTGACTATGTTGTTAACGAACTCTAGGACTTATAAATAGGTTATTAATCATGAATGAAATTAAAATACCTTCTACTCATGAGATTTTGAGAGATATAGAAGCTAATGTTTTCATATCTTATAAGGAAAAGGAAGCAAACCCTTATTTCTTATCAAACAATGAAAAAGAAATAAGGGTTTGCTTTCATCTTTCTAATCTCTATAGACTTTTAACAGCGGAAAGTTACCAATCTTTTTCTAAGAATAAAGAGAATTTCGATAAACTATCTCAAAAAGAAAAACAGCTGAAAGAAATGTCTAAAAAGGCAAAACTATTTTGTAAAAAGGCAGATGCTAAACTAAAAAGTAAATTTCATTCACGTCTTTACTTTTACAGAGATATTCTCATTCATAAAAAAAGATATTATAAAATCGAAGATTTCAATTCGATTGTCAACTTTATCGTTCAAGAAGATTTACTTGTACCCACGATAAAACCTCTTCCTGTTATCAATATGGCAGAAGTAGATTCCTATGTTTTAAAAGTAATTGAGTAAGATCATGTGCAATCTTAAATCAAATCCGTCTTTTCACGGTAACTAAAGTAATCAGAGTGAGAGACAATCAAATGGTCCAAGAACACAATTCCCATCAGTTCACAGGCTTCCTTGACTAACTTGGTTACATGATCATCATTTCGGCTAGGTGCTACTGCGCCTGATGGATGATTGTGGACTAAAATAACAGAAGTCGCCATATGCTTGATGGCATAGTGAAGGATTTCCCTTGGTTCTGCAATGCTGCGTGTCGCAGAGCCGATAAAAATAGTTTGCTGATGAATGATTTGATTTTGAGTATTGAGATAGAGCGCCACTAGGTGCTCTTGTTTTTTATCGCCAAGTTCCTGTTGCATTTTCTTGGCTAGCTTTTGACTACTGAGAATACTTTCCATCTCAAGGGTTTCATGTTTGTGAATGCGATGTCCCAGTTCAATCACTGCTTGTAGTTCAATGGCCTTAATCCGTCCAATACCAGACAGACTCTGCAATTCCTGCAGGGTCATTTTTTTCAAATCAGTTAGACTAGTCAAACTGTTTAAGACTTTCTGGGAAATTTCAAAAACATTGGCCGTACGCGTTCCGGTTCTGAGTAGAATTGCTAGCAATTCTTGATTGCTCAGTGCCTCTACTCCTTCTTTAACCAGTCTTTCTCTAGGCAAGAGTGAATCTTCTTGGAATGAAATACTGTACATAAAAATCCTCCTCACTTTATTATTCGTGAGAAGGATAGAAAATTAGATTTTTTTCTCAATTGGGGCTACACTGGCTAAGAGTTTTTTCAGCCCCACTTCTGGGAAATTGATTTTCAACTCCTGAGTATCACCGCTACCAGAGACTTCCAGAACAGTTCCCTCTCCCCACTTCTTGTGGAGAGCAATATCCCCAATAGACCAGTTGGTATCGCTTGAATCTTTTTTATTTCCGGCTGCAAACTGACCAAATGGGAGACCACTAGACTGGATAGAGCTTGGTGCGGCATTGCGTTTCCGTTCTTGAAGGGCCTGGGCTAAGCTCATACCTTGACCAAAGGCCACTCCGCCACTGCTATAAGAAGCCTTAAAGCTAGTATTGGCTGGTCGAGCCAAGCCCTGATACTCAAGCAAGTCCGAACTGATTTCATTGATGAAACGTGTTGGACGGTTATAGTTGGTCTTCCCAAACAGTAATCGAGAGTTGGCATTGGTCAGATAGAGGATTTTCTCCGCGCGCGTGATACCTACATAGGCCAAACGACGTTCCTCTTCCAGTTCATCCGGATCTTCTGCTGCACGGCTAAGGGGAAAGACATTTTCCTCCATCCCAATGATAAAGACAACTGGGAACTCAAGTCCCTTAGCTGCATGGAGGGTCATCAAGGTCACTTCTGATGTCTCCTGACTGCCTGTATCCGTATCTGCAATCAAGGCTAAGTCATTCAAGAAATGACTGAGTTTATCCAAACCTGTTTCTTCTTCTTGACTATCAGGATTGTCATCAAAGTTCTTGGTAACAGATAGGAACTCTTCGATATTTTCAACCCGCGCCTTGCTTTCCAAGGTTGCCTGAGCATTAAGAATATCGACATAACCTGTTTTTTCTAGAACAGCCTCCACCAGCTCGGTGATAGTTAATTGATCCAGTTTTTCTCGCAAATCCAAGATCATATTGGCAAAGTCCCAAATTGACTGTGCTGCTTTTCCTTTGATGCCAGACAACATAATATTAGCTGAAGCATCCAGCATAGACATCTCTTGCATATTCGCAAAATCACGGATTTTCTCAACGGTTCCTGGGCCAATTCCACGTTTTGGTTCGTTAATAATGCGCTCAAAACTGATATTGTCACTTAAATTAGCAATAAGATTAAGGTAGGCGATAATATCACGGATTTCCTTACGGCTGTAGAACTTGGTCCCTCCGACCATAGTATAAGGAATATTGGACTTAAGCAGTGCTTCCTCAATAGTACGGGATTGCGCATTAGTCCGATAAAGAACTGCAAAATCCTTGTGGAGGAAGTTTTGACTACGACCAAGTTCATCAATGGTTTTGGCTACAAAAACAGCCTCATCCTGTTCGTCATTTGCGCGATAATAAACGATTTGCTCCCCATCGGCATTCTGGGTCCAGAGATTCTTGGGGCGACGGTTTTTATTGTTTTTGATGACGTCATTGGCTGCTTGGAGAATGGTTTTGGTTGAACGGTAATTTTCCTCTAGCAAAACTACCTTGGCTTGAGGATAATCTTTCTCAAAATCCAAGATATTCTGCATATCAGCCCCACGCCAACCGTAAATAGACTGGTCAGCATCACCGACTACGCAGATATTTTTAAAGCGTGAAGCCAAGAGTTTGACCAATTGATACTGGGCATGGTTGGTATCTTGGTACTCATCAACATGAATGTACTGGAACTTCTGCTGATAGTAAGTCAAGACGTCAGGATTTTGATCAAAGAGACGCAGGGTCAGCATAATCAAATCATCAAAGTCAACGGACTCAGACTGACGAAGCTCCTTTTGATAAGCTGTATAACACTGGGCCACGATTTGCGTATACATATCACCAGCCTGAGCAGCATAAGCCACATCATCAATCAAGTCATTCTTAGCATTGGAAATGGTTCCCAAAATGGTTCGTTCATTCCATTTTTTTGGATCCAAGTTTAACTGCTTGAGAATGCGTTTCATGAGAGTTCGTTGCTCACCAGGATCTACAATAGTGAAATTCCGATTGTAGCCAATATGATCCGCATCGCGACGTAGGATACGAACACACATGGAGTGAAAGGTCGCAATCAAACAGTCCTGAGTAGCTGGATTGAGGCCATAGGCACGCTCCTTCATCTCACGCGCCGCCTTATTGGTAAAGGTAATGGCCAAAATATTCCAAGGATTGACCATCTTTTCATCAATCAAGTAGGCGATTCTGTGAGTTAAAACACGAGTCTTCCCAGAACCAGCACCAGCCATGATTAATAAGGGCCCTTCTGTCGTTTGCACTGCCTCAGCCTGACGGTCATTCATTCCATTCAATAATGCGTTCATTTTCTCTTCCTTACTCTTGAAGTCAATGTTTCTATTATATCAGAAATCGAGGAAAATATCTTTACCTAGACTGATTGCGTCTAGAAAGTAACTCTATTATCAGCTGAAGACAACTCCTTAAAGCTAGATAAAAAAATGAGCTTGGATATTATTTCCAAACTCATTTTAATTCAATTAAACTATTAGAACAATCCTAGAACAGTTCCGTCGCTTTCAACATCCATATTAAGAGCGGCTGGTCGTTTTGGAAGGCCTGGCATGGTCATGACATCACCAGTTAGGGCAACAATAAAGCCTGCCCCTAATTTTGGTACCAATTCACGAATGGTAATTTCAAAGTTTTCTGGTGCTCCAAGTGCATTTGGATTGTCTGAGAAACTGTACTGAGTTTTAGCCATACAGATTGGCAATTTGTCCCATCCGTTTTGAACGATTTGAGCGATTTGTGTTTGAGCTTTCTTCTCAAAGTTCACTTTGCTACCACGATAGATTTCAGTAACAATCTTTTCAATCTTTTCTTGGACAGAAAGGTCATTGTCATAAAGACGAGTGTAGTTGGCTGGATTTTCAGAGATTGTCTTGACAAGTGTTTCGGCAAGTGTTACACCACCTTCTGCGCCATCAGCCCAGACACTAGCCAATTCTACTGGTACATCGATTGAGGCACAAAGTTCCTTCAAGGCTGCGATTTCAGCCTCTGTATCAGAAACAAATTCATTGATAGCTACAACTGCTGGAATACCGAACTTACGGATGTTCTCAACGTGGCGTTTCAAGTTAGCAAAACCTGCACGAACTGCTTCTACATTTTCCTCTGTAAGAGCGTCCTTAGCTACACCACCATTCATCTTAAGGGCACGGAGAGTTGCGACGATGACAACAGCATCTGGAGATGCTGGCAAGTTTGGTGTCTTAATGTCAAGGAATTTCTCAGCACCAAGGTCCGCACCAAAACCAGCTTCAGTAACAGTATAATCAGCCAAGTGAAGGGCTGTTGTTGTTGCCAAGACAGAGTTACATCCATGAGCGATATTGGCAAATGGACCACCGTGAACAAAAGCAGGTGTACCGTAAATTGTCTGAACCAAGTTCGGTTTGATAGCATCTTTCAAAATCAATGCTAAAGCACCCTCAACCTGCAAATCACCAACAGAAACTGGTGTACGGTCATAGCGATATCCGATAACGATATTCGCCAAACGACGTTTCAAATCTTCAATATCCGTCGCCAAGCAAAGAATAGCCATGATTTCGGAAGCTACGGTAATGTCAAAACCATCCTCACGAGGAATACCATTTAGAGGACCGCCAAGTCCAACGGTCACATGACGAAGAGCGCGGTCATTCAAGTCCACAACACGTTTCCAAAGAATACGACGTTGGTCGATTCCCAGCTCATTTCCTTGGTGTAAGTGGTTGTCAATCAAGGCAGAAAGAGCGTTGTTAGCAGTTGTAATGGCATGCATATCCCCGGTAAAGTGAAGGTTGATGTCTTCCATTGGCAACACTTGGGCATAACCACCACCGGCTGCACCACCCTTGATCCCCATTACTGGGCCAAGAGACGGTTCGCGAATAGCAATCATGGTTTTCTTACCAATCTTGTTCAAGGCATCCGCAAGACCAATGGTAATGGTTGATTTCCCCTCACCAGCAGGTGTTGGGTTGATGGCAGTAACCAAGATCAATTTCCCAACTGGATTGCTCTCAACTGCACGAATTTTATCAAAGCTGAGTTTAGCCTTGTACTTTCCATACAATTCCAAATCATCGTAAGAAATACCCAGTTTCTCAACAACATCAACGATTGGTTTTAACTCAATACTCTGCGCGATTTCAATATCTGTTTTCATTCAAAACTCCTCTAACCTCTAATGTGATAATTCATTATAACACAAAACAAGATTTTTCACATTCTAAAACTCTCTAAACGTTCGTAAATATCCTGAATTTCAAGATTTTTAGGGCCCTTTGAAAAATTTTATATGGCTTTATAGTTTGAAACTATAGTTAATCTTCGCTTTTACCAAAAATTTATCGCTTTCATTTTACTTACTGTTTATTTTTGTGTACAATAGTGCTATGAAAATTTTAGTCACATCGGGCGGTACGAGTGAAGCTATCGATAGTGTCCGCTCTATTACTAACCATTCTACAGGTCGCTTGGGGAAAATCATCACAGAAACCTTGCTTGCTGCGGGGCATGAAGTTTTTTTGATAACGACAAAACGAGCTCTGAAGCCAGAAGCTCATCCCAACCTAAGCATTCGAGAAATTGATAATACCAACGACCTTCTAGTTGTGATGCAAGAACTTGTTAAGGAATATCAGGTCTTAATCCACTCAATGGCTGTGTCTGACTACACTCCTGTTTATATGACGGGACTTGAGGAAGTTGAGGCTAGCTCCAATTTGGAAGAATTCTTAAACAAGCAGAATCATCAAACTAAGATTTCTTCAACTGATGAGGTTCAGGTCTTATTCCTGAAAAAAACACCCAAAATCATCTCTCTAGTCAAGAAATGGAATCCGGCTATTCATCTGATTGGGTTCAAACTATTGGTTGATGTTACTGAGGATCATCTTATTGAAGTTGCTAGACAGAGTCTTGTCAAGAACCAAGCAGACTTAATCATTGCAAATGACCTGACTCAAATTTCAGCAAATCAGCATCAAGCAATCTTTGTTGAAAAAGAGCAACTCCAAACCGTTCAAACCAAAGAGGAAATTGCAAGTCTTCTACTTGAAAAAATTCAAGCATACGATTCATAGAAAGGAAAGCCATGGCAAATATTCTCATCGCAGTGACAGGTTCCATTGCCTCCTATAAAGCAGCTGATCTAGTCAGTTCCTTGAAAAAACAAGGCCATCAGGTCACTGTCTTAATGACTGAGGCAGCTAGAGAGTTTATCCAACCGTTGACACTACAGGTCCTCTCTCAAAATCCTGTCCACCTTGATGTCATGCAGGAACCCGCTCCTGAGCAAGTCAATCATATCGAACTAGGAAAAAAAGCTGACCTTTTTATTGTTGTCCCTGCTACTGCTAATACCATTGCTAAACTTGCGCACGGTTTTGCGGATAACATGGTGACTAGTACAGCATTAGCTTTACCCCAAAACATCCCTAAACTCTTGGCGCCAGCCATGAATACAAAGATGTATGATCATCCGGCAACTCAAACAAACCTTAAAACTTTAGAAACATATGGTTACAAGCTTATCTCTCCGAAAGAATCCTTACTTGCTTGTGGAGACTACGGAAGGGGAGCTTTAGCAGACCTGGATATTATTTTAGAAAGAATAAAGGAAACACTCAATGAAAAAACGCTCTAATATTGCTCCGATTGCTATCTTTTTTGCGACCATGTTGGTCATTCACTTTCTGAGCTCACTCTTATTTAATCTATTCCCATTCCCAATTAAACCAACTATCGTGCATATTCCTGTTATTATTGCAAGTATTATTTACGGCCCACGAGTTGGTGTTACACTCGGTTTCTTGATGGGACTACTTAGCTTGACGGTTAACACGATTACAATCCTTCCAACCAGCTACCTATTCTCACCTTTTGTACCAAACGGAAACATCTATTCAGCAATGATTGCCATCCTACCTCGTATTTTGATTGGTCTGACACCTTATCTAGTTTATAAATTATTGAAAAATAGAACGGGTCTCATCATTGCCGGAGCTCTCGGTTCACTTACAAATACAGTATTTGTACTTGGGGGAATCTTCTTCCTTTTTGGAAGTGTCTTCGATGGAAATATCCAGAAACTCCTTGCAACTGTTATTTCAACCAACTCAATTGCTGAGCTTGTCATCTCTGCAGTTCTCACAGTAGCAATTGTCCCACGTTTACAAACCTTGAAGAAATAAAAAATCAACTCCACTTTCATCCTGAAGGTGGAGTTTTCATTGTTAAAGCATGAGAATAATCAAAAAGATGTGAAATCCAAAGAGCAGGAGTTGATACGAAAACGATATAGGTTGCTGACTTTTTTGGCTATCCAAGTATAGGGTTAGAGATAGTAAAACCAAACCAAATGCAATTACCAATCTAACGAAATAAGCAATTTCTAGTATTGCTGCCATCAAAAGAAAACCTAATAAAGGAAGGCTAAAGAGTGAAACAGCCAGACTGCTTGCTAATAGAGAGAGTAGCGACAGGACCAATAAACTATAAACTATGAAACGAGTCCAACCTGAGACTACTTTCCCTTCTTTTCTCTGCTTTGACATCATCACGATTACCACAACTAGATAAACAACAAGTATCATGACATCCTCTCCTAAATCAAAAATTCTTTACCACATTTTAACCAAATATGTCTTAAAAATCAATATTGAACCTTGACTTGGCTAACTATTTATTGTACTATACTTGTGTATATACAGATAAATGGAGGTTCTTATGGATATACGGAAAAAAACGCAGTTTATGACTATGACTGCCCTACTCACTGCAATAGCGATTTTGATTCCAATCATTATGCCTTTTAAAATCGTTATCCCACCGGCTTCTTACACTTTGGGAAGTCATATCCCCATCTTTATTGCCATGTTTCTTTCACCTTTGATGGCTGCTTTTGTGATTATTGCTTCTAGTCTTGGTTTCCTGATGGCAGGTTATCCGCCTGTTATTGTACTTCGTGCCTTCTCTCACATCGTTTTTGGTACTTTGGGGGCTTTGTACTTAAAGAAATTCCCTGAAACCTTGGATAAACCAAAGACATCTTGGATTTTTAACTTTGTTTTGGGTGTTGTTCATGCTATCGCTGAAGTAATAGCTTGTATCATCTTCTATGCTACTTCAGGGACAAATGTTGAAAATATGTTTTATGTTCTCTTTGTCCTAGTTGGTTTTGGCACAATCGTTCATAGTATGGTAGACTATACATTAGCACTAGCTGTCTATAAAGTGCTTCGAAAACGTCGCTAAAAGGAAAAACTATGACAAAGGATCGCAAACAAGCTCTTCTCAAACTATTAAAAGAAGCGCCAAAAGCTCTCAATGGTCAAACCTTGGCTGAACACTTTCATGTTACGCGTCAGGTCATTGTACAGGACATCGCTATTCTCCGAGCAGATGGAGCTCCTATCCTATCCACCAATCGTGGCTATATCTACAAAGAAAATGATGCCAGCCCCTACGTCCACAAACTCTTTAAAGTGAAACATGAACTGGAAGAAATCGGTCAGGAACTACTAGCTATTGTAGATAATGGCGGACGCGTTCAAAATATCTTAATCGATCATCCCGTTTATGGCGAAATTGAAACCCTACTCAAACTCACTTGTCGCCGAGATGTCCAGCACTTTCTGGAACAAGTCGAGAATTCAGACTTTAGACCCCTTTCTGAATTGACAGACGGCATCCATTACCACCTTGTTGAAGCCGAGACACAACAAGACCTCCACTATATCGAGGAGGCCTTGGATCAGTTGGGTTATTTGGTAAAAGACTAGAAAATTTCTTTCTCCCAGCCGTCCTCTGTACGGTGGCGATAGAAGAACTCAGACTTGTCAGGTGCTTCCATCATTTCCATCAGAGGCAACATATCATAGGCCAGATCCAAATTTGGAATCTGGTCTTTTTGTACCCAAGATACTTCTCCTTCTTCTGAGGATTGGAGACTTCCAGTAAACTCTGTCGCCTTATAACAAACAACGATGTAGCGCCCACCTGTATCTAAGGGCCAGTTTTTAATGCCGACCAGTTGGGGATTCTGAATGGTCAAACCAGTTTCTTCATAAATCTCACGAATGACAGACTCGGCAAAGGCCTCGCCATTCTCAACATGTCCTCCTGGAAAGGCATAGCCAGACCAGCGATTATTTTCAGGAGAGCGATATTGCATTAGGACTTTACCTCGCGCCTTATCTTCGACAAGGCAGATGTTTGTTAGGATTGTTTTTTGGGAACGTGACATGGATTCACTCACTTTCTATTTGTTATTATTCATCTCGATATTTTACTTCGGACTTCATGATAAAGGGATTAATCAATTCATGATGGTCATAAGTAGTACGGGCCAAAAAACCTCTAGCAATGATGATTTCCTTATCTTCTATGCGATAGTCTATATTGATAGGGACGGCTGGATCCGAGATAACTGATAAAACAAAAAATGCTGCAAACCAAAGGTAAAATGTCACCAATCCACTAAATACTTGAAAAATAAGGTGATACCATTTAGCATCTCTTGTTCTATAAAAGATTCTCCAAGGATGGATTAGGAAGGTCAAACAAAGAATGAAAAACCAACTATTCCACAAAATCGGCGTAAAAGATAGTCCAAAAACCAGCAACACCAAATGAAGAACCACAAAGGTCAGCAAAGCTAAATAAAGTGTCTTAAACGAAATTAACTTAGTTAGATTTTCTTTTGTCATGATTTTTCCTCTTTTTGTCATTATATTTCAAAATCACCATCAATATCGCTGGAATGATGAAAAAGATTAGATAGGTAGCAATTGGAAGCCAGATGTAGCGATAATCAACAGATAATAAGGAAGGATTTTTTTTAACATTTCTCCCTTTCACCCCAACAAGTAAGTGGAGGAGAAAAATAGGTCCATTTATGTATAGAAAAGCTTTTAAAAATCCTTGTACTGAAGCCTTATTGATAAAACCATCTCTAAAAATACCTTGATAGAGTGTGTGCACCAAAAAGACAAAATTCATAATAATTGGCAAGAGATAGGACATTTCTTGATATGGTTTCGGGATAAGTGACGTCCCGAACAATACATACATGATACCAAAAATAGATAATAATATTATACCACCATCCATAAAAGAAGAAATCTTTGAATGTCTTTCTATCCACAAGTGGACGTGAGCTATCAAAGAATACTTTTTCTGGATTTTTCTCATTTGTCTGTTCTGTTGTTTGATCTTCTTTGGTTTCTTAATCTTTCGTTCCATTTGCGCCTCCTTCTTCTCTTTTCTATCCGTATAATCAAAAGCAGAATGCCCAGCCCCAAGAAAAAGAAAAATAGATAACTTACAATAGGAACCCAGACATAGGCTGGATCCATAGAAATTATGGGAGGGAAATTCGTTGACTTACGACGTCCTAGCCAATTCAGACCTACCAAGAGATGAAAGGGAAAAAGAAGACCATTGAACCCAATAAATCCCCATGAAAAGTAACGCCATTTCTGAAGTTTATCACTACTAAAACGAAAGACAAGGAAATAGGTTGATAAGATCAGAAGGATAAGATTGAAGCTTAAGGGGGAAAGATAGTTTATGTTCGGTAATAGGTAACTAATGTAAGAGGCGGCAAGAAATGATACAAACATAGATCCAAATAATACACTCGTATCCAAAAGTTGACCAATCCTTCTGTGCCTTTCCATCCAAAGAAAAATCCTCTTAGTCCAAGAAGGCTTTTCTTTTGTCTTGTACTTCATTTGCCTACTCATCTTCATTTTCATCTACTCCTTTTTTTGAGCCTTTAGAGAGAAAGAAGATTGCCAAAGTTAACATCAAGACTAGAAGGTAGATGACAATAGGAAACCAGATATAGGATGACTCCAGTGAAAACAAAGGTGACAGAACGACTCTTCCTCTTTTTCTCACACCAATCAGTTGAAAAATGAAGCTAAGGATATTGATATAAATAAAGGGTTCACAAAATCTTTTAAGAGTCCTTTCTTTTTCAGTTTTCACTGACAAAAAGAGAGCATAAAACCTATTACCCAAGATAAAAAGATTCAATTGCAAGGGAAATAAAAGCTCTCTGTACCGAAAATCAGCTGGAATGCTTTTGTTCTGTGATGTTGTAAATTCTATAACTAGGAACAAGATGATATAAAAGATAATATCAAGCATAAATTTGATAAATCGATGACCTTGTAACCAAAAACGAACAGAATCTAAGCTCGATGACTTCTTATAATTCTTCTCTTTCAAATTCATAATAACTTCTTTCTATTTAAAATATCTGCTAAAACGTGATTTTTTGTTCATTGAGTAATCTGAAAACAAAATCGCAATTCTACCAGTATTTAAGTCTCAGATTTTGAGGATTTCTTACGTACCATTCTAATTTCAGTGATAGGTTTTCCAAGGTCAAGTATTTTTTCTTGCCCATCAAAAGTAAAACCCATTTTTTGATAGAATGCAATGGCTCGCTTATTCCCTTTTAATACCCATAAAAATATTTCAGAGAACTGTTCAAGAGTCGTCAGAGCTTCCTTCATTAACTTCTGAGAAATACCTTTTCCATAATAGTCTTTTAAAACATATAAGGTAATAATTTCACCAGCTTGAATAGTCTCATCACGAAAGTTTCCATAACTGATAAAACCAACTACCTTCATGCCATCTATCGCAATCAATGTATTTTTAGGATATTTTTGACTAAAGAATCGACATCTTTCTAATGTCATCGTCTCCTGAAATTCTGCAGGTAAAAGATCATCATAAGCCTCTCTCCACGTTTGCCAATGAACGAAGGATTTACCTTCTATCTCTTCAGGAGTTTCCATTTGTTTGATAGTTAGGTTCATTTATTTTACTCCATTCTTCTCTCAGAATACCATATTTAATACTATCAAAATATTTGCCTTGGTAATAACGAACTTTTGGAATATGAGCTTCTTTTTTCATTCTTAATTTTTCAGCAAGTTTTACCATACCAAGATTTCCTGACCAAGTTGTCAAACCAAGATGCTCCAACACCAAGTAATCCTTAAATGTCCGATCTATCCATTGTAGCATAGCAGCTTTTCCAATGCCAGAGTTCCAAAATTTGTTATCATAAATACAAATCCCCAATTCCATCCATCTTGTTTGTTTACATACCCAGTAGCGCGAAACAGTCCCAACTAATTTATCATCAACAAAAATACCAAGGCGATTTGAGTTGTTTAGAGTAGATTCTGATTTTTGTAGTTTAAATTCTTGAAAATTAGGAAAATGCTGATAATCGTCATAATAGGGAGCATCATACTGCTTCCAAATTGGATTAGATTGTGAATAAGCAATTTCCCACAAAGACACCAAATCTTCTTCATTTAGTTTTCTTAAATAAACCATACTTTTTCCTAATCCAACGCCTTGACTTCATCAGCTACTTTTTGTAGATATTTTTGTCTTGTAGAATTTGTATTCACCTCACGCCCTAACTCACCCAAAATTGAAACTTTCTTTGTTTTAATACCGCAGTGATTTAGGACAGCATTCTTTAATACTGATATTCCATAACTGTCTGGGATATTGATAGGACCTGAAAATACTTTGTACCACCATGTTGGTGCCATGGATGTTGCGTAAATACTAGCTGTTTTTCCTTTTAGTAACTTTTTAAACTGCTGACCCCTTAAGTAGTTTAAAATAAAACTTCCTTGATTATTGGCAGAGTACGCAATTCCTGGCGTGAAAACACGATCAATCCAACCCTTCAATAAACTAGGCATACTACTCCACCAAATTGGATAAACAAAAATGAAATGATCTGCCCACTGAATTAATTCCTGAGAGCGAAGTATGAAGGGGTCCTCTTCCATCCGTTTTCGATAACCATAACGTAATACAGGATCAAAATCTATCTCATTTAGGTTAATAGATTCAAGCTCATGATGATTTGAGTCAATATTTTCTACAATCGTTTGAAAAATTTCTTGACAGAAACTTCCCTTGTCATGATGTCCATTGATGACTAAAATTTTCATTCGTTTTCTCCTTCACTACCCCAACGCCTTGACTTCCAACATCATATCGCGTATCTGAGCTGCCAGTTCAAAGTCAAGCACTTCGACGGCTTCTTGCATTTGTTTTTCCAGTTTCTTGACGAGTTCTTTGCGTTCTTGTTTGTTGAGGCTATTGATATCGACTTCCTTGTCCTCTTCCTTAGAAACTGCCTTGGTCACAGCAATCAGGTCACGGATTTCTTTCTTAATGGTTTGAGGTACGATACCATGCTCTTCATTATAAGCCATCTGGATTTTCCGACGGCGAGCCGTTTCATCGATGGCACGTTGCATAGACTGAGTCATCGTGTCCGCATACATGATTACATGCCCTTCGCTATTACGGGCAGCACGGCCAATGGTCTGGATGAGGCCACGTTCGTTACGAAGGAAGCCTTCCTTGTCAGCATCTAGAATAGCAACCAAACTTACTTCAGGTACGTCAATCCCTTCGCGGAGCAGGTTGATTCCGACCAAGACATCAAAAACACCCAAGCGTAGGTCACGGATAATCTCCGTCCGCTCCAAGGTCTTGATGTCCGAGTGCATATACTTGACCTTGATGCCCATTTCTTTGAAGTAGTCGGTCAAGTCTTCTGCCATTTTCTTAGTCAAGGTGGTAATAAAGGTCCGTTCATTCTTTTCAACATGGGCATTGATTTCACCTAGGAGGTCATCAATCTGTCCCATAGTTGGACGAACTTCCACTTCAGGATCTAGAAGTCCTGTCGGACGAATGATTTGCTCAATTATTGTCTCGGTCTGTTCATTTTCATAGTCACCTGGTGTCGCTGAAACGTAAACAATCTGGTGCACATGACTTTCAAACTCCTCCCGACGGAGAGGGCGATTGTCCAAGGCAGACGGCAAACGGAAACCATAATTGACCAACATTTCCTTACGAGAACGGTCTCCATTATACATGCCCTTGATTTGCCCCATGGTCATGTGACTTTCATCAATCATGATCAAGAAATCATTTGGGAAAAAGTCGAGAAGCGTATAAGGAGGCTCTCCTTCACTACGACCATCCATGTGGCGTGAGTAGTTTTCAACACCGTTGGTATAGCCCATCTCACGTAACATCTCAATATCATACTCTGTTCGCTGTTTCAAACGCTGGGCTTCTAGCAGTTTGCCTTCCTTCTCAAAGACAGCTAACTGCTCTTCTAATTCTGCTTGAATTTTCGCAATCGCAACTTCCATGTGGTCATCATTGGTCACAAAGTGAGTGGCAGGGAAAATCGCCAAATGATCGACTTCTCCCAATACCTGACCTGTCAAAGCCTCAACTTCACGGATACGGTCAATCTCATCCCCGAAAAACTCTACTCGAAAAGCGTGTTCATCACGAGAAGCTGGGAAAATCTCCACCACATCCCCACGCACACGAAATCTTCCCCGTTGGAAATCAATATCATTACGTTCAAATTGGATATCAACCAAGTCATTCAAGAGTTTATCACGAGAAATTTCAAGCCCTGGACGTAGACTTACAACACTGTCAGCGTATTCTTTGGGCGAACCCAAACCATAGATACAAGAGACTGAAGCCACGACAATGACATCATTACGCTCTAAAAGAGCCGAAGTCGCTGAGTGACGGAGCTTGTCAATCTCATCATTGACCGAGCTATCCTTTTCAATATAAGTATCACTCGAAGGGACATAGGCCTCAGGTTGATAATAATCATAGTAGGATACGAAGTACTCAACAGCATTTTCAGGGAAAAATTCCTTAAACTCCCCATAGAGCTGACCAGCTAGGGTTTTGTTATGGGCAATGACCAAAGTAGGTTTATTGACTTTGGAAATGACCTGACTCATGGTATAGGTCTTCCCTGTACCCGTCGCCCCCATCAAAATTTGGGCCTTTTCTCCACCCTCTATATTGTCAACCAACTGCTCAATCGCTTGGGGTTGATCTCCTGAAGGTTCATATTTTGATACTAGTTTAAATTTATTATCTGTTATTCTATTTATCATGATTGCCTCATCTGCATTTTTTTATCTTTCTATTTTACCATAAATTTACTTTTCAGACTCTTCTCTAGGTTGATGAGAGCAAGGATTCTATGTTACATTTTCTTACATAAAATCCATTAAATTTGCCTTTTCATTCATTTTCTGATATAATGGGAAAATATTCGGAAAAGGAGACTAAAAATGAAGAAAAAAATACTAGCATGTTTGCTCATTTTATTTCCCATTTTCTCACTAGGTATGGCAAAAGCTGATACTGTTAAGATTGTGTCTGATACAGCTTACGCACCTTTTGAGTTTAAAGATTCAGATCAAACCTATAAAGGGATTGATGTTGATATTATCAATAAAGTCGCAGAAATCAAAGGATGGAACATCCAAATGTCTTATCCTGGCTTTGATGCAGCTGTAAATGCAGTGCAGTCAGGTCAAGCAGATGCCATTATGGCAGGTATGACAAAAACAAAAGAACGTGAAAATGTCTTTACCATGTCTGATACTTATTATGATACAAAAGTTGTCATTGCTACCACAAAGGCAAATAAAATCACCAAATATGAGGAACTTAGCGGAAAAACAGTTGGAGTTAAGAACGGAACTGCCGCTCAACGTTTCCTCGAAAGTATCAAAGATAAATACGGTTTCTCTATTAAAACCTTTGATACTGGTGATTTGATGAATAATAGTCTAAGTGCTGGTGCTGTAAATGCTATCATGGATGATAAACCTGTTATTGAGTATGCGATTAACCAAGGGCAAGATCTCAGCATCAATATGGATGGTGAGGCTGTTGGAAGCTTTGCTTTTGGTGTCAAGAAAGGGAGCAAGTATGAACACTTGGTTACCGAGTTTAATGAAGCCCTAGCACAAATGAAGAAAGATGGTAGCTTGGAGCAAATCATCCAAAAATGGACAGCTTCTACAACTACGGCAACCCCAACGACAACTACTGCTGCTGGGCAAAAAGCTACTCCAGTGAAAAGCAAGTACATTATTGCTAGCGACTCATCTTTCGCCCCATTCGTCTTTCAAAATTCAAGCAATCAATACACTGGTATTGATATGGACCTCATCAAGGCGATTGCCAAAGATCAAGGTTTTGAAATTGAAATTACCAACCCAGGATTTGACGCAGCCATCAGTGCTGTTCAAGCAGGGCAAGCAGATGGTATCATTGCTGGTATGTCTGTAACAGATGCTCGTAAGGAAACCTTCGACTTCTCAGAATCATACTACACAGCAAATACGATTCTTGGTGTAAAAGAATCAAGCACAATTGCTTCTTATGAAGACCTCAAGGATAAAACTGTTGGTGTTAAAAACGGAACTGCCTCTCAAACCTTCCTTACTGAAAATCAAAGCAAATACGGCTATAAGATTAAAACCTTTGCAGATGGCGCATCAATGTATGACAGTCTGAATACTGGAGCTATTGATGCTGTGATGGATGATGAGCCTGTTCTCAAATATTCTATCAGCCAAGGTCAAAAATTGAAAACACCAATCGCTGGAACTCCAATCGGTGAAACTGCCTTTGCGGTTAAAAAAGGAACAAACCCAGAATTGATCCAGATGTTCAATAACGGACTTGCAAATCTTAAAGCTAACGGACAATTCCAAAAGATTCTTGACAAGTATCTAGCTAGCGAAACTTCAACTGACTCTACAAGTACGGTTGACGAAACAACTATCTGGGGCTTGCTTCAAAACAACTACAAACAACTTCTTAGTGGACTTGGAATCACTCTTGCTCTAGCTCTTATCTCATTTGCAATTGCCATTGTCATCGGTATTATCTTTGGTATGTTTAGTGTTAGCCCATATAAATCTCTTCGTCTAATCTCTGAGATTTTCGTTGACGTTATCCGTGGTATTCCCTTGATGATTCTTGCAGCCTTCATCTTCTGGGGTATTCCAAACTTCATCGAGTCCATTACAGGCCAACAAAGTCCAATCAATGACTTTGTAGCTGGTACTATCGCCCTCTCACTCAATGCAGCTGCTTATATCGCTGAAATTGTTCGTGGTGGGATTCAAGCTGTTCCAGTTGGGCAAATGGAGGCCAGCCGCAGTCTTGGTATCTCTTATGGAAAAACCATGCGTAAGATTATCTTGCCACAAGCAACTAAATTGATGTTGCCAAACTTTGTCAACCAATTCGTTATCGCTCTTAAAGATACAACCATCGTCTCTGCTATCGGTTTGGTTGAACTCTTCCAAACTGGTAAGATCATCATTGCCCGTAACTACCAAAGTTTCAAGATGTATGCAATCCTTGCTATCTTCTATCTTGTAATTATCACGCTTTTGACTAGACTAGCGAAACGCTTAGAAAAGAGGATTCGTTAATGGCAAAACTAAAAATTGATGTAAATGATTTGCATAAGTATTATGGAAAAGACGAAGTTTTAAAAGGTATTACTACTAAGTTTTATGAAGGAGATGTTGTTTGTATCATCGGTCCTTCTGGTTCTGGTAAATCGACCTTCCTCCGTAGCCTTAACCTCCTCGAGGAGGTAACGAGTGGCCACATCACAGTAAATGGTTATGATCTGACTGAAAAATCAACCAATGTCGACCATGTTCGTGAAAACGTGGGAATGGTCTTCCAACATTTCAACCTCTTCCCTCACATGTCAGTCCTAGAAAATATCACTTTTGCACCTATTGAACACAAACGAATGACCAAAGAAGAAGCTGAGAAATTGGGGATGGAGTTGCTGGAGAAAGTCGGTCTTGCAGACAAAGCTAATGCTAACCCAGATAGCCTATCAGGTGGTCAAAAACAGCGTGTAGCTATCGCTCGTGGACTTGCCATGAATCCTGATATCATGCTCTTTGATGAGCCAACTTCCGCTCTGGACCCTGAGATGGTTGGAGATGTACTGAATGTTATGAAGGAATTGGCAGAGCAAGGTATGACCATGATTATCGTAACCCATGAGATGGGATTTGCTCGTCAGGTGGCTAACCGTGTTATCTTTACGGCTGATGGTGAATTCCTGGAAGATGGAACTCCAGATCAAATCTTCGATAACCCACAACACCGTCGTCTAAAAGAGTTCTTGGACAAGGTCTTAAATGTATAAAACAAAACTGTAAGGCTCTCCTTACAGTTTTTAATTGCGTATTGGATTTTTTGTTTTTTTTGAAAATTATGATAAAATAAAAACTATGATAATGAGGAAATCTCATCCCTAGTCCAACTAGGAAAAAATATAGAAATTAGGTAGCTAGATGTCATCAAAGGTTATTGTTACAATTTTCGGTGCGAGTGGAGATTTAGCTAAACGCAAACTCTACCCTTCCCTTTTCAGACTCTATAAATCAGGCAATCTCTCTGAGCATTTTGCTGTTATTGGAACAGCTCGTAGACCTTGGAGTAAGGAATATTTTGAATCTGTAGTTGTCGAATCCATCCTTGATTTGGCAGATAGTACCGAGCAAGCCCAAGAATTCGCTAGCCACTTCTACTATCAAAGCCATGATGTGAATGATACGGAACATTACATTGCCTTGCGTCAATTACAAGCTGAGCTCAACGAAAAATACCAAGCTGAACACAATAAACTCTTCTTCTTGTCCATGGCACCCCAGTTCTTTGGAACTATCGCCAAGCACCTCAAATCTGAAAACATTGTTGATGGCAAAGGTTTTGAGCGCTTGATCGTTGAGAAACCATTTGGCACAGACTACGAAACAGCGAGCAAACTCAATGAAGATCTCCTTGCTGCCTTTGATGAGGAGCAAATCTACCGTATCGACCATTACTTAGGTAAAGAGATGATTCAGAGTATCTTTGCTGTTCGTTTTGCCAACATGATCTTTGAGAATGTTTGGAACCGTGAGCACATTGATAATGTACAGATTACCTTTGCGGAACGCTTGGGTGTTGAAGAACGCGGTGGCTACTATGATCAATCTGGTGCCCTTCGTGATATGGTGCAAAACCATACTCTCCAACTCCTCTCTCTTCTAGCCATGGACAAACCAGCTAGTTTTACAAAAGATGAGATTCGTGCTGAAAAGATAAAGGTCTTTAAAAACCTCTATCATCCAACTGAGGAAGAACTGAAAGAACAGTTTATCCGTGGTCAATATCGCTCTGGTAAAATCGATGGCATGAAATACATTTCCTATCGAAGCGAACCAAATGTCGACCCAGAATCTACAACAGAAACCTTTGCATCTGGTGCCTTCTTTGTAGACAGCGATCGTTTCCGTGGTGTTCCCTTCTTCTTCCGTACAGGGAAACGCCTGACTGAAAAAGGGACTCATGTCAATATCGTCTTTAAGCAAATGGACTCTATCTTCGGAGAACCACTTGCTCCAAACATTTTGACCATCTATATCCAACCAACTGAAGGATTCTCTCTCAGCCTAAATGGGAAGCAAGTCGGTGAAGAATTTAACCTGGCGCCAAGCTCTTTAGATTATCGTACAGATGCTACCGCTACTGGGGCTTCACCAGATCCATACGAAAAGCTAATCTACGATGTCTTGAACAACAATTCTACCAACTTTAGCCACTGGGATGAGGTGAGCGCTTCTTGGAAATTGATTGACCGTATCGAAGAGCTCTGGGCTCAAAATGGAGTTCCGCTCCACGACTACAAGTCTGGAAGCATGGGACCACAAGCAAGCTTTGACTTACTTGAGAAGTATGGAGCAAAATGGACTTGGCAACCAGATATCGCCTATCGTGAAGATGGCCGTTTAGAATAGCAAAAATATCCTGCAAGATGACTTGTAGGATATTTATTTTGTATTAAATCAAGCCCTCTAAGAGACCTTTCATAAAGTTTTCTGAGTTAAATTCCCCGATATCATCGATTTTTTCACCAAAACCAATCAATTTTACAGGGATATTAAGTTCTTCTCGGATAGCCAGAACGACACCACCGCGAGCAGTTCCGTCAATTTTTGTCAAAACAATTCCAGTCAATGGTGTTATCTTAGAAAATTCCTTAGCTTGTACCAAGGCGTTCTGTCCAGTTGAAGCATCGAGTGCCAGGAAGGTTTCATGAGGTGCCTCTGGAACGACACGTTTAATAATACGACCAATCTTTTCCAACTCGGCCATAAGGTTGTCCTTGTTTTGCAGACGCCCTGCTGTATCAATCATGAGAATATCAATCCCTTCGGCTACGGCGCGTTCCATACCATCAAAGACCACACTTGCTGGATCAGCCTTTTCAGGCCCCGTCACAACAGGAACATCCACACGTCGACCCCATTCAGCTAGCTGAGCTACAGCACCCGCACGGAAGGTATCTGCCGCAACCAACATGACTTTCTTGCCAGCTTGTTTATATCGATGAGCCAATTTCCCAATAGAAGTTGTCTTCCCAACACCATTAACACCAACAAAGAGCATGACTGTCAAACCATCTTGGAAATGGATTTGTTCATCGTAGTTGCCATCCTTCTCATAGAGTTCAACCAATTTCTCGATAATGACACGACGGAGCGCATCAGGCTTCTTAGCATTTTCGAGTTTGGCTTCATAGCGTAGTTCTTCTGTTAAGTTTGAAGCGACTTGCACACCGACGTCGCTCATGATGAGCAGTTCTTCCAATTCTTCGAAGAATTCTTCATCGACAGAACGGAAGTTGGCAAAGAAGGCATTCAAACGAGCACCGAATCCGGTACGCGTCTTTTTGAGACTGCGGTCATATTTTTCCTGAACCGTTTCTTCAGACTGGTGACTTTCTTCTCCTACGTCTTCAGCCCCTAGCTCTTCTCCAGTTTCTAGAGATTCTTGGCTCTCTTCTTCGAAAAATTCTTCAGGTTCTTGGCCTTGCTCTGTCTCATCAACCTCTTCTTGAACCGTTTCCTCAACTGCTTCTGGTTCAATAACTTCTTCTGTCAAGATCTGAGGGGTTTCTTCTTGAGCAGGTGTTTCTTCCACTTTGTCTCTTGCTGTCTCTTCCTGAGAAGTTTCTTCGACTGAAGTTTGGTTTTCTTCAACCTCTTCTGACAAATCAAGATTTTCCAGAGCTTCTTTTACGATATCTTCGATTTTCGGCTCTTCTTTTTTTCCGAATAGACGGTCAAATAATCCCATATTCTAGTTCTCCTTTAGCACGTATTCTTCGATAGCCCAGGCAACGGCTTCCTCGTCGTTGGTCATTGGGGTAATGACATTGGCAACTGCCTTAACTGCTGGAACTGCATTTTGCATGGCAACTCCCAGACCTGCCCACTCAATCATGGAAAGGTCATTGGCCTCGTCCCCACAAGCAATGACTTGACTTTGGTCGATTCCTAAGTGTTTAATTAATTTCGCTAAACCTGTTGCCTTGTGGACATTTTTCGGTGACCATTCCAATAAGAGTTCACGCGATTTGAAGATCTCATATTGGTCAAACAATTCAGAAGAAATCTGTTGAATCGCTGTATCCAAAGGTTCTTGGGCAAAGGCAGTCACACATTTGTTATACGTCATCTGACTAGATAGATCCTCAAAAGCGACAGGTACGAAAGTCAAGGCTGGGTTGAACTTAGCATAGAGACTTTCTTGGTCCGACTGGATTTGATAGACGGTTCCTTCTGAAATAGCATCTAACGGAAGTCCGAGTTTTTCAGTTTCCTCGTACAAACGTGCCACATCATCGATTGAAAAGACGGTTTTATCGAGAATCTCTCCAGTATTTTTCTGTACCAGACCACCATTAAAGGTGATGGTGTACTCATCCTCCTGACCGTCAGTCCCTAGCTCATGGAGAAAGAAATCCATAGCTTTCAGAGGACGTCCCGTTGTCAGAACGACCTTGATGCCACGGTCACGCGCAGCTTTGAGGACCTCCTTGGTACGATCTGTCAGCTTTTTATCCGTTGTCAGCAAAGTACCGTCCAAATCCAGTGCAATCAATTTAATATCTGCCATTATAAGCCCTCCATATAAGTCATCACTGATTGGTCCTTATGGTGGCCAATCACTGTCTCTGCTAATTCTAAAATCTCTGGTCGCGCATTTTCAGGAGCGATGGGGTGCCCCACTACCTGCATCATGTGAAGGTCATTGAGATTATCGCCAAAAGCCATGACCTGATCCATGGTCAGACCAAGTTTTTTTGCCAGCTCAACAATAGCTACACCCTTATCAACATAGTCCAAGACAATATCAATGGATTCAAAACCAGTTGTCATGGCTTTCACACCAGGAACATTTTCGTTGACCCAGGCCTCACCAACTTCTATCGTTTCTTCTGTGAAGTTGGTGGTGAATTTAAAAATCTCATCCGTGATATCTTCTAAACTCGCTACTTTTTGAATGTTTTCATTGTAGTGACGACTAAACATCAGATAGATCTCATCCACTGTATCCAATACATAACAAGCTTTTTTCCCAGTCAAGAGCATTTTTCTTTCATCAAAATAGGGTGATTTCTTTAAAGCTTCAAAAGTGCTCAAGTAAAAATCCCGAGACATAGTAGCCTCATACATATCCTCACCATGAAACTCAACATAGCTCCCATTTTCAGCTATAAAAATCACTTCATCACGCACATCTGCAAACAACTTTTTCAGGGACAGGATACCACGACCTGAAGCCACTGCAAAATAAATCCCCTTTTCCTTGTAGGAAACAAGTACGTTTTTGAGGCGTTTCATATCAAACCGACCCTCTCCATCTAGAAAGGTTCCATCCATATCGGTTGCTACAAGTTTAATCATAAAATCCTTCATTCTCCAATTGATAAATCTACCTTCTATTATACCATAGATAAGCTAAAAAAGGACTTGTACAGTAGGATTGGCAACTGTATTGCCGTGCTTTTTCGGTAAAACTTCAAAGGGCCTAAAAATTAGAATCGTAGAACTTTTTTCAGATAGTTTAAAAAGTTTGTATTCCCCTACCCTTTTCTCTATAATGGAGAGAAAGGAGATGACTATGACAGAAATGAAACATGAAATTGATGCTAACTTTGCAGGACGACTCAATATCCTACGTGCGGGTGTTCTGGGTGCCAATGATGGGATTATTTCCATCGCTGGAGTCGTTATCGGGGTTGCCAGTGCGACGAGCAATATCTGGATTATCTTTTTATCTGGACTAGCCGCTATCCTCGCTGGTGCTTTTTCTATGGCAGGTGGAGAATATGTCTCTGTATCCACTCAGAAAGACACGGAAGAAGCCGCTGTTGCCAGAGAACAGTTGCTCTTGGATAAGGACATCGAATCTGCTAAACAATCCCTCTATGCTGCTTACCTTCAAAATGGTGAGTGTGAAACGTCCGCACAACTTTTGACCAACAAGGCCTTTTTAAAAAATCCCCTCAAAGCCTTGGTTGAGGAAAAATACGGTATCGAGTACGAGGAATTTACCAATCCTTGGCATGCTGCAATCTCTAGCTTTATCGCCTTTGTACTGGGAAGTCTTCCTCCTATGCTTTCCATCACTGTCTTTCCAAGTGATTATCGCATTCCTGCTACTGTTTTTATCGTTGCCCTTTCCCTTCTCGTCACTGGCTATACCAGTGCTAAACTAGGCAAGGCACCTACGAAAACTGCTATGATCCGTAACCTCTGTATCGGACTTCTCACCATGGGCGTAACCTTCCTCTTGGGACAACTCTTTAGTATCTAAGCTAAAAGAAATACCTCGACCAGCATCGAGGTATCTTTTTTACATTTGCACAATCTTGCGATAACTTCTTGAGGTAATCATAAAGATCAAAACATAGACGATGAGGAAGATGGCACAGATGGACAGAGTGACTGTCAACATCATGGTCGCATCTAGCACACCAATGACTTTTAGGATGAGGCTAAGCATATGATAGGCAAAGGCAAGGTGTAGGAAGGCAAATAGCAAAGGAAGGAAGAATACAGTTAGCACCTGTTTGTTAATGGTTTGCTTGATTTGCTTTTGATCGAGACCGACTTTTTGCAAAATGATAAAGCGTTCACGATCTTCATAGCCTTCAGAGATTTGTTTGTAGTAGATGACAAGAACCGTTCCCACCATAAAGATGATAGAGAGGAAGATACCGATGAAGAAAACTCCACCAAAGAGAGCACTCATCTGCGCACTACTATCAGCCAGATTGCTTCCGTAAACATAGCTTCCTTCTTTGTTTAGTTCTCTATTAAAGTTGTTAACGAATTTTGAATAGTCATCTGCAATTTTAAGCTGCTCTTCCTCACTAGCCGTTACATTCATACCACCATAGTATTGATTAAAGATGGAAGAATTAGGATGCTGGTCAAGAAAGGCTTTCAAGTCAGGAACAACCAAATAGTTATAATCCGAAGTTAGAATATTGTACTGATTTGGGACATGTTCAAGAATAAAATCTTTTTTGATTTCTTCTTTGATCGTGTAGGTCTGGTCATTCAGAGTCAGTTCTTTTTGACCTTGAAGTTGCTTGTTTTGAGCAAACAATCCAACTTCCTTACCTGAAAGTGCAAGTTTCTGTCCTGTCATATTCTCATAGTCTTTTTGGTCAAAGACCATAAAAATAGTTTTCGGTTGAACACGATTTTGACCTTTCTCAAAAATTGTCAATTTCGTACCTTCTTGATTTGCCACACCAAAGTTACTGTATGTAAGGACTTCTTTCTTTGTGACAGTCAATCCTTTTTCACTAGCATACTGGCTCAAGAGTTTTTCGATATCTTCTTTTTCAACATTCTGTCCTGTAATCCCAAAATCATGTGGATTCATGACCTTCTTGAAGTTTTCTGATGCCTTAAAGATACTTGTTGCAGCAGACATAGTCACTAAGACCATGGTTGAGAGAATAGCAATCGTCGCCAGACCAACCGCATTTTTCTTCATACGGAAAATGAGATTGGATACGGAAATCATGTTGTTGGGTTGGTAATAATAACGCTTGTTTTTCTTTAAGATTTGTAAGAAAACTGTAATCCCTGCATTGAAGAGAAGATAAGTTCCCAAAATTACTAACAAAACTGCTACGAAGAAAATCAGAACAGCAGAAAGTGGGTTTTCGACTGTTACTGCTAGATAGTAACCCGCTCCCAAACTAATCAGACCTAGAATGGTTTGGACACCTAAGAAACGTCCTTTTTTCTCACCACTGGCCTTCTCACGAGAGAGCTGAAGGGCATTCATGCGTGCAATACGAAAGGCATTGATAAAAATCAGACCTAGGAAGATAGCTCCAAAGACGATGAGAACTAGGATAAAGACAATTGGTTGGAAAGTCGAAACGAGCTCCACTTTCATCTTCATCAGCTTCAGAAGAAGGGCGAAGATTAGCTTATCAAAGAGAGCTCCTAGACCGAGACCAGCTGTCAAGGTTAAGGAACCAAAAATAAGAAGCTCCTTAAAAACCATACTGATCAAATGGCGCTTTTCGAGACCCAGCATACCATATACACCCAGCTCCTTGGAGCGGTTCTTCATGACAAAACTATTGGCATAAAGTACAATAATTCCAGAAGCGATGGTAACAACCACCATACCGAGGGCAAGCGTCATAGAGATAGTTTCTCCCCCTCGGATCTTGCCAATGTTAGGATTAAGCGACAGTGAGTAAAAGAGATAGGTGATGGTCACTGCTAAGAGAACAGCTAAAGCAAAGGGATAGTAGAGTTTGCGGTTTTTGATCAAGTTGGATACCGCTAACTTATTGGTTAATCGGAACATACTAATTCACCTCGCTTGCCATAACAGTCAAAGTATCAGAGATTTCTTGGAACATCTGACGCTCTGTCTTGTCTCCACGGTAGATTTGGTTGTAAAGAATGCCGTCTTTGATAAAGAGAACGCGCTTGGCCCTGCTGGCTGCTGCCGTTGAGTGAGTTACCATGAGAATGGTTTGGCCACGTTCATTGATTTCATCAAATACATCCAGAAGTGCTGCAGATGACTTGGAGTCAAGGGCTCCTGTTGGCTCATCAGCAAGGAGAATTTCAGGTTCTGTGATGATGGCGCGTGCTACTGCTACCCGCTGCTTTTGACCGCCTGAGATCTCGTAAGGGTACTTCTCTTGCAATTGGTTGATACCTAGATTCTCAGCAGTCACCACCAATTTTTTCATCATCTCCGTAATAGGTTTTCGTGATAGAACTAACGGAAGCAAGATATTATCCTTAACAGACAAGGTATCTAGCAAGTTAAAGTCTTGGAAGACAAATCCCAACTTCTCACGACGGAAACTCGAAGCCTGTGAATTTTTAATAGTGGCTGTGTCGGTTCCGTTGAGGTAAACCTGCCCGCGAGTTGGTTTGTCCAGCATAGCTAGAATGTTGAGCAAGGTTGACTTTCCTGAACCAGACTCACCCATGATAGCAACGTAGTCACCCTTTTCTACGGTAAAGTGAATGTCCTTGAGAGCCTCAACTTGGTTGCCTTGGAAACGTGTTTTGTAGATTTTTTGAACGTGTTTTACATCTAAAAGTGTCATGATTTTCTCCTTCTTAATATCCCATCAATTGAAACTGTGCTTGCATCATAGCGCATCCTAGTTGAACACGCTCGATATCTTTTTGACTTGGTTTTCTTGTTTTCTTTTGTAAAATTCTTTTCATGGTTTTACTCCTTTGTTCTTTATGAGTCTAGTTTATCGCAAAAAAAGAGGTCTTGCCATAACCTAACCTTACAAAAGAGACTTTAATCTTACATTTTTGTAAGATTGAAAAAATCAAGCAATTTCGCTATCAATATTTTACCACAAAAGAAAGTCAAGAAGAAAACCCTTGCGGATACAAGGGTTAAGGTTCGATATTCAGTCTGCATCAATCAGTAAGAAATTTAGCTACGATTTGATGATGTATTCTCTCAATTAATTATATTTCTATATAAGCAGAACAGTTTTCTTCTAAAGAAAAATCGTCTTTTATCAACAAAGTTAAATCTTTTGAAGATACACTCTCACTTTTATCTATTCGAACAGCTTGATTCATTATTAAATCTTCATAAAGATTTCGAACGAAACGTCCGTTAGAAAAATTTGTGAGATTACTTTCTAACTTTTCATTAAAATAATTTAATAATATTTCTTTCAACTTGTCCTCAATCTGGTAGTCGTCTTTTCTTGCTAAAGTTTCAAGAATATCTAACAATTCCGTAGAAGAATAATTTTCAAAATTAATAAAATAATTAAAGCGAGATTTCAAACCAGGATTTGATTCAAAAAAATGATTCATTGGATCAGTATATCCTGCAACAATAACAATTAGATCATCTCTTGAATCCTCTAGAGCCTTTGTTAATTCCGTTAAACATTCTCGTCCATATGAATCCGTATTGTCATTTTCTGTAATACTATAAGCTTCATCTATGAATAAAACGCCACCTTTTGCTTTTTCGATAACATTTTTTACTTTCAAAGCGGTTTGACCTTGGTAACCAGCAATTAAATCCGTTCTAGAGACTTCAGTAAAATGCCCCTTTGAAAGAAGGCCTAACTGAAAATACATCCGACCTACAATTCTGGCCACTGTCGTCTTTCCAGTACCAGGATTCCCCATAAACGCCATATGTAAAGTTCTCTTTGGTACTTTTAGCCCAGACTCTTTTCTTTTGGACTGAACCTTTTGATATATAACTAACCTCGAAACTTCCTCTTTAACTTTTTGTAAACCAACTAATTGATTTAATTCCTTCATCAATTCATCCAGAGAAGAGTTGCTACGTTTTCCTAACTCCTGCCCTAGTATTTCATAAAGGGAAGAGTAACCTAAATAACAAGCTAAATTATCAGATAACTCTTTCAGCGTTGGACTTATCTTACTTTTTTTGTTCTCTTTTTGAAATAAATATATAGATTTATATAAATCGGCTACTTTATTTGTGTCAGAATGATCAATTATAATCTCATTCACTTTAGTGAGAAAAACCAATTCGTTACCCAGTTGTCGATCCAATTTTTTGGCACTCTCAATTAGTTTATCACGGGATATTGTCATAATCTACCTCAAAAACATAAAAAGTAAAGCAATAATTAACATTCCAATGGATACTCCGGATATGATAAAAACTGTAAGTAGTCGATTGGAAATAAGTTGAATTTGTTGTTTACTTTCTTCTAATTCTCTTCTAAGCTCCTCGAGTTCAGCAGTATGTGAAACAGGTTCTAAAGGGATTTTTGATGAGAATTGTTCTAATTTATCAATTCTTTCATCTAACGAAGATAGAATTCTTTTATGTTCCTCAATGGATTCTTTATGATTATTTTCATTTAATTTTTCTTTAAATTGCTTAAGTGCTAAGAGTGTAGAAGTCTGTTTCTCAATCGTTTTATCAATACGTGCTTGCTCTTTTAAAATTTTCTTATTGTTAAGCTCTATTGCAGCTACATTACAAATAATTGCTTGAATATGACCTTTATCAAGAGCTTCTAAAGCTTTATAAACTTGACCAAATTCTTCAATAAGTTTTTGTTGATTATCATAAAATTTTGAAATGTAATTTTGAGTTTGTTCAACTAAAGTATTAAACTCTTTACCAGTAACTCCATGCTCAACAAAATCAAGACCAAAACCAAAGAATTCTTCATGAGTCCTAACTGTATCAAAATACAAATCATCTCGACTCTGTTCAGCAAACTCTTTCAAATGCTCTTTCGCTTCATCGAAATCATGTTTGCTAATGTTTATTTCAATTGTTTCTTGTTCTTGCTCAAATACTTCTTGTTCCATATTTATCTCCCTAATCTAATAATTCTTGTAATAAATTATCAATCTCATCAAAGTCACTTTTATCGTCTCTTGTAGATTCTGCAAAAATATCTGATAGCTTTTCTTTCATTATTGAAGCAGCCATATCATGTCTTTCCTTAATAGTATTGATAACAGAATCTTTTTCTACTTGAAGCTTTATGCTCTTTACATCTAATAATTGATCTTGAATTACTAACATTTCATTATTTTGATCAATTTTCTTAGATTTTAGTTCGGAAATTTGTTTATTGACAATTTGCTGATCAATCATTTTTAATACAAAAGCACCTGTTATACCAGCGACAGTAGCCCCCATAAATGTTCCGATAATACTAGCCAATGAGCCTAGAATAGGTATTTCTACCGCAAGTGGAGGCGCAATGGCAATGAGAGATTTACCAATTATTTCTCCCAAAGCCAGTCCTCCTGTGACAACTATACCTGCAGTAATTACTTTCCCAAGTTCAAGAATAATAATATTAATATCTTTGGAACTATTTTCAGGATTATTCAAATAATCAATAGCATCTTTTAGAGATGACCAACCTTGTTTTATAAATGTCCAAATTTTTAAAAAAATTTCACCAACTGTTCCAAAAATAGATGTTACAAGCATTGTTAAGATAGATTGACCAACATTTAAAATATGCTTTGATAAATTTGAAACAAAAGAAGAAACAGCTTCTTTTAATTTCTCAAGGAATGAATTGAAATTCTTATGCTTTTCACTCAACCAAACTATAAATTTCTTGATAATTTCTTTTAAAAATTCTGATAAAAGTTGAAAAATTGCAGCCTTTAAAGCTTTTCCGGAAACTTTTAATGCTTCGTCGTGTCGTGATTTTTTACCAGATTGAATAGCTTTTTCTTTATTTTCTTGTTTTCTTTTATGAAGTTCTTCTCTAGCCTCTTGATCATCTTTCTCTAACTGTTTTCTATTAATATTAAAACGTTCTTCTGGCTTCAATCCATTCCTTTCAGAGTCCAAAAATTCTTTCATAGTTTTGTCGCCTTTAGACATATTAGCAGAAGCGTCTAAATCATGTAAATTTTTAGAACTATTAGCAAACTCTTTTACTTCCTCTTTAGAAAAAAATGTAGACATTTCAATATCATTCAATTGCTCCTTTATAGAAACTGTATGATCTTTATGAACCGCTCCTGAACCTTTGTCTCTTCCTTTGTCAAAAAACTCACGAGCATCACTTTTTAGAACTCTTTCACCTTTTTTATTAATAGTGAAGTTGTCTTGCCATTTAGTGTATCTTCCTTGATAATCAACATCTCTATTATGAGTTGCAAATTTCCCTTTTTCAAAATTTTCAGCAGTTTGGATATGAGCTTCTTTTCGTAAATCTAGGGTTTGACCTTTGTTCTCTTTAATAAACTCTTCACCAATTTGGGCAGCAAGTTGAAGTTGTACTTGCTCCCAAACTATATTTTCAATAGATTCTTGAAGATATTCATTATTTTGTAATTTCTCTCTGTCTATATCAAGTTGATCTATATGTTCAACAACATCCTTAAGGTTATTTTCTAAAGAACTTTCTAATTCAAGTAATTGTTCATAGTCAAAGTCAGTTTCAGAACTTTGTAATTCAAACGTTTTATTCTCGTTAGCCATATTAATCTCTCTACATTATTATTGTATTCATTGATTTATTATACCATTTCAAGATTTGATTTGACAAGTTTAAAAAAACTTCGTCCAATCGGACGAAGTTCCTGCTTCTATTATTATCACCAAAACCGTCCATCATTGTCATCAATTGCCTCGGCTTCCTTTCGTTTGCGTGGTCCTGTTCCGTACATTTCTGCTTCGATTTCTTCCTTAGTTGGCAGGATAGAGGCGAGGATGATGTAAATAATCACGCCAATCCCAAAATTTGATATGGTAAAAATGGCAAAGAGAAAGCGGACTAAAGTTACATCAAAATTCCACTTGTCTGATAGACCAGCTAAAACTCCCGACACCATACTATTTCGTTTCATTTTATAAAATTTGTTATTCATGATATGTTCCTCTTTCGGTATTCTTACAAGTAGTATAGCATGAAACAGGTTCACAAACATCAGTCCTTAGGCCGATTTAAGATGACGAGTTTACCACGGCAGACGCCACAGCGATAGCGTTTGGTATCAATCTTCCTCTTTCGTTGATAGGATTGCTTGCAGGATTGACACTGATAGACTAGGTAGGTACTTTGGTCTTTCAGAGGGGGGACAAAGCGCAGTCCATCCACTTCTTTCAAAAGTTCTTTAAAATCTCGGTCCTTATGTCGATATCCTTTTTTCTGAAAATAAAGGTGATAGTGACAGAGTTCATGGCGTACGATTTTTCGAAAAACCTTCAAACCAAGTTCATTATAGACCTTGGGATTAAAATCCAAATGCCCATCTTTAGGGAAAAATCGCCCGCCTGTCGTTCGCAGACGAGAATTCCACTGAGCTTGGTGCGTGAAAGGTCTACCAAAGTCTTCGAGTGAAACAGACTGAACGTACTCAGTTAGATTCATCTGGAGCAAGGAGCGACAGATTGACTTTTTCACGTTCGGTATCGATTTTCTTAACCCAAACCGTTACCAAATCTCCGACTGAAACCACTTGGCTGGGATGTTTGATAAATTTGCGACTCATGTGGGAAATATGAATCAAGCCATCCTCGTGAATCCCAATATCAACGAAGGCACCGAAATCAACGACATTACGCACCACACCTTCCAGCTTCTGGCCGACTTTTAAATCCTTGATATCCAAGACATCTTGGCGAAGCACAGGTGCATCAAAGGAGTCCCGGAAATCTCGACCTGGTTTAAGAAGGTCGGCAATGATATCTTTAAGGGTTTCTGGGCCGAGATTCAGTTCCTGTGCCATCTCCTTAACTGAAAGGGACTTAAGCTTACTTTGTGCCTCTTCATTCAAGTCTTTGATATCCAAGCGTTTGAAAAGCTCTTTGACGGCAGCATAGTTCTCTGGATGAACTCCTGTATTATCAAGGATATTGCTACTTTCAGGAATACGGAGGAAACCAGCAGCTTGCTCAAAGGCTTTGGCACCGAGACGAGGAACTTTCTTAATTTGAGAGCGTGAAGTGATTTTTCCTTCTTCTTCACGGTATTTAACGATATTTTCAGAGATAGTTTTATTGAGTCCAGCTACATGGGAGAGAAGTGCTGGGCTGGCTGTATTGACATTGACACCGACCTGGTTAACCACCGTATCAACGACAAAGTCCAGACTTTCAGACAGTTTCTTCTGACTGACATCGTGCTGGTATTGCCCGACACCGATTGACTTGGGATCAATTTTGACCAATTCGGCAAGCGGATCTTGCAAACGACGAGCGATAGAAATAGCAGAGCGTTTTTCAACAGTTAATTCTGGAAACTCCTGACGAGCAAGTTCACTGGCAGAGTAGACAGAAGCACCACTTTCATTGACGATAACATAGCTCACTTCTGGAAAATCTTTCAGAACTTCCGCCACAAAGGCTTCGCTTTCCCGGCTGGCCGTTCCATTTCCGATAGCAATAATTTCCACGCCATACTGTCCAATCAAATCTGCCAAATCTTTCTTGGCTTCTTCAATCTGACGAGCTGAAGCTGGTTTAACAGGATAAATGACTTGAGTCGTCAGCATTTTCCCTGTTGCATCTACGACAGCAAGCTTGGCACCTGTACGAAAAGCAGGGTCAAAGCCTAGAACCACGCGCCCTTTCAGTGGAGCAACCAAGAGGAGATTTCGCAAGTTGTCAGAAAAGAGTTGGATAGCCCCTTCTTCTGCCTTTTCGGTTAACTCTGTCCGAATGCGCCGCTCGATAGCCGGCAAGACCTTTTTCTTAACTGACTGTTGAACCACTTCATCAATATAGGCGTTTCTCACCTTGAAACGAGCAGCAAAGAATGATAAGATACGGTCTGTCGCATGTTCGAAGCCGACTTTTAAGACACCTAGTTTCTCCCCACGATTGAGAGCCAAGGTACGATAACCCTGCATGTTGCCAACTGTCTCTGAAAAATCATAGTAAATCTGAAAAACTTGTTTTTCATCAAGGCTTTCATCCTTGACTTGCGAAGTGATTTTAGAGTGTCTCAACACTTCTTGATAGGTCAGTGAACGCAAAGTCACATCTTCCGATAAGGCTTCGACCAAGATATCAACCGCACCAGCCAAGGCTTCTTGACCAGTCGCAAATCCTTCACAGACAAACTTCTCAGCTTCTTTCTCTAAGCCATCTACGTTTTGCAAAATCAAGCGAGCAAGAGGAAAGAGTCCAGCTTCACGGGCAATGGTTGCCTTGGTCCGACGTTTTTCCTTATAAGGAAGATAGAGTTCTTCTACGTCTGCTAATTTCTCAGCTGCCAAAATAGCTGCTTCCAATTCCTTGGTCAGCTTGCCTTGTTCTTGAATCTTAGCCAAGACAGCTTCCTTACGGTCATTGAGATTTGTCAGACTTTTATCCAAGTCGATAATAGCCTTAATCGCCACCTCATCCAGACTACCAGTCATGTCCTTGCGATAACGCGCGATGAAGGGAATTGTCGCCCCCTCAGCCGTCAAACTTAGAACAGTATCGATTTGCTTTAAGGTTACACCCAAATCTTGGGAGATTTTTTCATATTTTTTATCCATGAATCTATTATACCATAAGGAACAGTTCTTGTTTTGCCTTACCTGTTTTTGCATCTTTGATTATCAAAATAATCCCTTTTCCACAAAATAATAGTATAATAGAGGTAGAATGTAGAAAAGAGGTAGGCCCATGGCTGTTAAATTTACAAAAACGGATGACTTGGACAAGATGTTTGAAGAATTCGCCAAACTTCCTGACTTAACACAGGTCACTTTTCCAGATGACAAAGATAAAAAAGAAAAAGTTGAGAAGAAAAAATAGATGACGATTTTCCAATCTCTTCCTCCTAGTGTATTACAAGCGGGAGCTATTTTTCTCTCCATCATGATTGAAGCCCTTCCTTTTGTCTTGATTGGGAGTCTCATTTCGGGATTGATTGAGGTCTATATCACACCTGATAAAGTTTATGAGTTTCTCCCTCGCAATCGTTGGGGGAGGATCTTTTTTGGTACCTTCATTGGCTTTCTCTTTCCTTCTTGCGAATGTGGTATCGTTCCGATTATCAATCGTTTTCTGGAAAAGAAAGTGCCCAGCTACACAGCGGTTCCTTTTCTGGTGACTGCTCCCATCATCAATCCTATCGTTCTTTTCGCCACATATTCTGCCTTTGGCAATTCAATAAAACTTGCCTTCTTGCGAGCTCTGGGAGCTATTGTGATTGCTTTGATTCTGGGGATTTTCCTAGGATTTTTCTGGAAGGAACCCATTCAAAAAGAGAATCCTATCGCTTGCCATGAACATGACTTTTCACACTTGGGTCCCGCTAGAAAAGTGTTTCAGATCTTTATACAAGCTATTGATGAGTTTTTCGATATGGGGCGTTACTTGGTCTTTGGCTGTCTCTTTGCGGCTATCGTGCAGGTCTATGTCCCGACTCGGATCTTGACCTCTATCAGTGCTAGTCCAGTCCTTGCGATTCTCTTGCTCATGTTTCTAGCCTTTCTCCTCTCTCTTTGTAGCGAGGCGGACGCCTTTATCGGCGCTTCTCTCCTCTCGAGCTTCGGCCTAGCGCCAGTCCTTGCCTTTCTGGTCATTGGCCCCATGCTTGATATCAAAAATCTCCTCATGATGAAACACTATCTCAAAGCGCGCTTCATCTTGCAATTCATGGGCATCGTGACAGTGTTTGTCTTGCTTTATTCTTACATGATAGGAGTGATGCTATGATCCGATTTTTCATTTTACTGGGTTATTTTGCTCTAACTCTGTATCTGCAGCTATCTGGCAAGCTCAGTCACTACATCAACCTCCACTATTCCTATCTAGTCTATATCTCCATGATCCTTTCTCTTCTGTTGGCTCTGGTCCAATTCTATATCTGGATCAAGAAAATCAACTCTCACAGCCATTTGGAAAGTCGTCGAGCTAGACAAATCAGCGTCCTTTTACTGTCTCTACCTCTCTTGATTGGGGTTGCCTTTCCGACCGTAAGTTTGGACTCGAGAACTGTATCTGCCAAAGGTTATCATTTCCCACTTGCTGAGGGAATCAACACAGCCATTCAGGCAAGCGAAGGAACATCCAGTCAATACCTCAAACCCGATACCAGCACCTATTTTTCCAAATCTGCTTATGAAAAGGAAATGAGGTCTACAGCTGATAAATACCTCTCCCAGTCAACCATTCAGGTTACAGATGAAAACTATATGGAGGTCATGGAAGTTCTCTATGACTATCCTCAGGAGTTTGAAGGAAAGAAAATCGAGTTTACAGGCTTTGTTTATAACGATCCTAGCCATCCAGATAGCCAATTCCTCTTTCGCTTTGGGATTATCCACTGTATCGCAGACTCTGGTGTATATGGACTCCTGACCAAGGGAAACTCACGCCAGTATCCTGACAATACCTGGATTACCGCTAGAGGAACCCTGACCCTCCACTACCATAAAGAACTCAAACAAAAACTCCCAACACTGGAAGTTGAGAGTTTCACAAAAGTAGACAAACCAGAAAATCCTTATGTTTATCGCGTATTTCAATAAAAAGAGACAATATCAGAATTTCTGTATTACAGAATTCCAATATTGTCTCTTCATTTTTTTCTTATACTCATTTCAATCTAACAAACTAGCTTACTTTTTGTTCTTTTCTCTGACAGAATGTTCAGAAACCCATTTAGAATAGCTTATCATTTTTTTCAATTTGCTTTTCTGTTAAATAGACTGTCATCTTTCCAACAAAGCTTTGAAAACATCGTCGTATTCATCAAAAATTGTATCCAATTTCAAGTTAAAGGCATCATCAGATACATAAGAGACCTGATGATCCAATTCTTCAGGAGTAAAGATAATTTCACCACTTGGAATATTGAATTCGCCTGTAATCATATTAGTCTCTTTTCTTTGATTTTTAAAGTTATGAATATCACTATTTTAACAGATTTTCAATCAAGCTTCAATTATGTTTCTCTCTATAAAAATTTCTTTCAAAAATAAAAAAGCAAACCCATAATATGGTTCACTTTTTTAACTCTTCTACTCTCCATCCTTCCAGTTCCGAGCAATCTCTTCGTCTTTCTGGAGTTGGTCTACGAGTTCTTCTATGGAGTCAAATTTGACCATATCGCGAACACGGTCCAGCCAGTAGACCATGACTGTCTCACCGTAAATATCGTCTGAAAAGTCGAAAATATTGACTTCAAAACGTGGTTCTTCTCCATCGAAAGTAACATTTTTCCCAACACTTGCCATGCCACGATATCTCTGACGTTGCACTTCGATATCGACTACGTAAACACCGTCCGCTGGCATGTAAGTTCGGTCTCTTAGGACCAGATTGGCTGTTGGATAACCAATAGTCCGCCCACGAGCATTTCCATGAACGACCATTCCACGAGATGGGAGCGGAGTGCCGAGCAGATGCTTGACTTCCTTTACATCTCCATCAAGAATTGCCTGACGAATCCGTGTAGAACTAATCTTGCCCTTTTCATCCTCAACTGGAGGAACAATGATGATCTCTCCATCAAAATAGTCCTTCAGGTCATCCGCAGTTTTCTTATCTGAGCCAAAGGTATAGTCAAATCCTGCTACAATAATCGCTGGTTTTAAAGCTCGAACATAGGTATCAAAGAATTCTTGACCCGTTAGACTAGCAAATTTGCTACTAAAGTCAAGTAGGAAAAGAGCCTCTACTCCGTGCCACTTCATCTTGTGCTCTCGTTCCTCATGATTGACGATGTGAAGCATGAGTTCAGGTTGGTAAGGTTGTAAGGCAAGTTTTGGCGATTCTGTAAAGGTCATCACGACAACTGGCAGATAATCCTTCATCGAAGCCTTACTGGCTACTTCAAAGAGTTTCTGATGCCCCTTGTGGATGCCATCAAAATAACCTAGTACAAGGACTGTATTACCTGGTACTGCAATATCTTTTTCGTTCTTAATAGGTACTGTTGTAATCATGAAACTATTATATCATAGAGAAAGTCTTTTCGCTAAGAGGAAATCCCAAATGTCGTTTTTTGCGCCTGAACTGACCTTAAGAGAAAATGTAGCACTTTAGTTTTAAAAATAGCACCTCCTAAGAGATGCTATCATTTAGTAACTAGTCTACTGTTTCTTCTAAATCTTTTAACTTAACCGAAACAATCTTAGACACACCTGATTCTTGCATGGTAACTCCATAGATAGAATCCGCTGCCGCCATCGTTCCCTTACGGTGGGTCACGACGATAAACTGACTATCCTTATCAAAGCGGTTGAGGTAATCCCCAAAACGTTTAACATTGGCTTCGTCCAGCGCCGCTTCTACCTCGTCCAAGATGACGAAAGGAATGGTCTTAACTCGGATGATTGAGAAGAGCAGAGCCAGAGCTGATAGGGCTTTTTCCCCACCACTCATAAGGTTGAGAGATTGGATTTTCTTACCTGGTGGTTGAACAGAAATCTCCACACCAGCTGTTAAAAGATCACCCTCAGTCAATATCAAGTCTGCCTGACCACCGCCAAACATCTGTTTAAAGGTCACTTTAAAGGACTCACGAATAGCCTCAAAGGTTGATTTAAAGCGTTCCTTAACCTCATCATTCATCTCTGTGATGGTCTCAAGAAGCAAGTTTTTCGCAGACAAAATATCATCTCGTTGGCTATTTAGGAAATCCAAACGATTGTGGACTTCTTCGTACTGTTCAATAGCATCCAAATTGACTGGACCGAGTGAGCGAATAGCCTTCTCAAGATCCTTAACCTCTTGCTCTGCCAGATTGAGGTCTTCCAACTCATGCGCTTTTTCTAGAGCCTCAGTGTAGCTGATCTGGTACTGGTCAGTTAATTGAGCTTGTAGATAGCGCAAGCGTTCGCTGACCTTTTCTTTCTTGGCTTCAGCACGTGTTTGTTTGCGAATCCACTCTTCGTTCTGCTGGCGAGCCTGATCCAAATGGCTGGCAATATCATCCAGTTGACCCTCGATATCATCCAATTCAAACTGCTTGCGAATCAGACCTTGTTGAAGATTGGCTTTCTGAGTTTTGGCCTCTTCCACCTGCTGACTTAGCAAATCCGTATCCACTTTCTCAAGATTATCAACCTTTTCTTGGAGAAGGCGCTGAATTTCCTCTTGTTCGAGATCCAGATTATCCAATTCCTTACTTAGTCGTTCAATATCAGTCACTTCATACCGCTTTTGTCCTTGCAGTTCTGACTTAAGCAAGCGTGCTTGCGCTACTTGTTCCTGCAAGTTTTGATAACGTTCTTGAATAGCGTTTTTGTTAGACTTAATCTCTTCAATCTCAGCTTCCAGATTTTGCTTTTCACTGGCGATAGTTGCAAGGCGCTCTTGGCATTTTTCCTTGTCCGCTTGCCAATCTCCTTCAGATAGGCGATTTAATTCCTCTTCTTGAAGTTTCCAAAGCGTTTCCAGTTCTTCGACCTGCTGATTGGTTTGTTGATAAGCGAGGTACAAACCTTGCTCCTGAATACGAGCTTGCTCACCCTGAGATTTGATGGCTTCTAATCTTTCTGCCAATACCGCCATCTCATCTTGCAAGGTCTTCAAACTCGCTTCTTCTGACCGCAAGTCAGCTTCTTCTTCAGCAATTTCTTTTTGTAATTGTTCCAGCTCTGGCTTGATGAAAATACTGTTGTTTTGACGATTGGCACCACCCGCGTAGGAACCACCTGTACGCAATTCGGTACCATCAAGCGTCACCATACGAACCTGGTAACGAACTTGACGAGCTGCCGTACGGGCATGTTCTACGGTATCAAAGATAGCCGTTGTGGCTAGCAAGTTTTTGAAAATGGCTTCTAGTCTCTTATCAAACGACACCAACTCATCTGCCATTCCCAGAAATCCTGGACTTGCTGCGATAGCATCTTGATTCTGACTAGAAATCGTACGAGCTTTGATAGTCGTCAATGGAAGAAAGGTCGCACGACCAGCTCTATTGCGCTTGAGGAAATCAATCGCCTTTGTTGCCGCGTTTTCATCTTCTACGATGATATGCTGACTGCTAGCTCCAAGCGCAATCTCTAGGGCAGTTTGATAATGCACATCAAAGGTCAAATGTTCACTGACTGCACCAATGATCCCACCAAGACGGGCTTTTTCTTGAAGAACACTCTTAACACCCGCATAAAAATTACTATGATTTTTTAGGATGTTTTCCAAACTCTGGGCTCTAGCCTGCTTGTTTTTGAGACTGTCTAGACGATCAAAGAGTTGGCTCTGCTGGGCTTGGTAAGAAACTTTCTGCTCCTCTTGTTCCTTGGCACTAGCTTGGTAGTCAGCCAATAATTTCTGAACCTGCTCCTTGGCAGTTTCAAGCTCAGCCTGCTGTTGACTGGCCTTTTCTCTAGCTGTAGCCAGTTGTTCTTTCAGTTTCTCAAGTTGATCAGCTTGTTTTTGAGACTGCTGACGGCTGTTTTCCAACTCATTCTCGATGCGGGTCAGTTGGTTTGAGACATCCGCTTCTTCTTGTAAAAGCGCAACAAAACGTTCACGCAGGAGCTCGATCATTTGGTCAGGATCATCTGAAAATGCCAACAACTCCGCTTCTAAACGATTGAGTTCCTTGTTGTTTTCAGCTAGACTTTCCTCTAACTGTTCCAAGTTCGCTTCTTTTTCAGATTTTTCTTTACTCAGAGCCTTTCTCTTATCTTCCAAAGTCGCCAAACGGGTTTGTGCTTCTTGTTGATTGAGGGCTACCTGCTCAGATTCCAGTTTAGACAAGGCTAGTTTTCGCTCTAAGTCACTGATCAAACTAGTCAAATCCATTAAGCTCCCTTGGTCTTTAGCCATTTGAGCTTGGAGATCTTGGCGTTTCTTTTTAAGAGTTTGATTTTCCTCTTCTAACTCTTCACGTTTTTGGTAATAACTGGTCAAGAGTTCCTGAACCTGCGTTAGCTCGTCTTCTGTTAGCTCTAGTTCAGACTTGTTTTCCTTGATTTGAGCAATCAGTACATCCAAGTAAATCGCCTTGCGTTGACCATCCAAGTCGAGAAACTTGCGCGCATTCTCGGCTTGTTTTGCAAGGGGCTTGATTTGATTGTCCAATTCATAGATAATATCCTCTAAGCGGTCGAGATTGTCTTGAGTTTGTTGCAGTTTGCTTTCTGTTTCTTTTCGACGAGTCTTGTATTTTAAAACTCCAGCAGCTTCTTCAAAAATAGCACGGCGTTCTTCGGGTTTGGAGTTAAAAATTTCCTCAACCTTCCCTTGGGAAATGATGGAGAAGGAATCCCGACCCAAACCGGTATCCAAGAAGAGGTCATGAATATCACGCAAGCGAACTTTCTTGCCATCAATTCGATACTCGCTATCTCCACTACGGTAGATATGGCGTTCTACCTTAATGACTTGCCCTGCATCCTTAATAAAACCATCTTCATTGTCCAAGGTCACGACAACAGAGGCATAATTGAGTGGTTTGCGACTTTCAGTTCCAGCAAAGATAACGTCCGGCATCTTGCCACCACGAAGACTCTTGACACTAGACTCACCCAAGGCCCATCGCAAACTTTCTGTGATATTTGACTTCCCAGAACCATTGGGTCCAACGACAGCTGTCACGCCTTGGTCAAATACGACCTTGGTCTTGTCAGCAAAGGACTTGAATCCCTGAATCTCAATCTCCTTTAAATACATGAATCCAGCCCTTTCTCAACTGCATTTTTAGCGGCCTCTTGCTCAGCCAATTTTTTAGAACGACCTTGACCTTTTCCGATACTCTTGCCCTCAACCAGAACTTCTACATCAAAAACCTTGTCATGGGCAGGCCCCGTCTCAGAGGTCACCTGGTAGCGAATATCCACATCTCCATTGACCTGGAGCAACTCTTGCAGGTGTGTCTTGTAATCCTTAATCATTTCAAAGTCACCTGCTTCAACCTTGGGAATCATGACCTGATAGATGAACTCTTTTACTCTAGCAACATCCTTGTCCAAAAGCAATGCTCCCAAAAAAGCTTCAAAGGCATCTCCAAGAATGGTGTCACGATTGCGCCCACCAGACTTTTCTTCTCCTTTTCCTAGCTTGATAAACTGATCAAACTGGCAATCACGCGCAAAACCAGCCAAACTCTCCTCACGGACAATCATAGCACGGAGTTTAGACAAATCTCCCTCTGGTTTCTTAGGATATTTTTTATACAGATATTCTGAAATCAATAATTGCAGAACAGCGTCTCCTAAAAATTCCAAGCGCTCATTGTGTGAAATTTTTAAGAGGCGGTGCTCATTGGCATAACTCGTATGAGTAAAGGCCGTTTCCAGTAAGTTTTTGTCTGCAAATTCGATTGCAAAACGCTTCTTTAGTACAGTTTGTAATTCTTTCATACCAACCTCTTTCTAACTGATAACAGTCCTTCTTATTATATCAAAAAAAGCCCCCTTAGTCACTTTAAAACGGGACTAGAGGGGAATTGAGCATTTTTTAGAAGACAATTTCAATTTTAGGGATAAACTTGGGGCGAGATAAAGAAAAAAGCCTTATTTAAGGCTTTCATAGGCTTTTTACATCCACCCTGAGGGAATCGAACCCCCATCTCAAGAACCGGAATCTTACGTGATATCCATTACACTAAGGGTGGAAACTTGTCTTATTATAACAGAAATTTGCTCTAATAACAAGTTTTTTATGGGTAGACTAAGCGTCCATTAGTGGGAAGCATCCCCGTTCCAGATAGAGTTTTTCACGATAACATAATCAACGTGTTTGAGGTCAGCAACCTTTCGTCCACCTGCATAAGAGATAGCACTTTGCAAGTCCTGCTCCATCTCAGTAAGGGTGTCTTGCAAATGCCCTTTAGCAGGCAGTAAGATACGTTTTCCTTCCACATTTTTATAAGCACCCTTTTGGTATTGAGAAGCTGAACCATAGTATTCTTTGAATTGTTCGCCATCGACTTCAATCGTCTTTCCTGGGCTTTCGATATGTCCTGCAAAAAGGGAACCAATCATGACCATGCTGGCACCGAAACGAATAGACTTGGCAATATCACCATGAGTACGAATGCCACCATCAGCGATGATCGGTTTACGCGCAGCCTTAGCACACCAGCGAAGGGCAGCCAACTGCCAGCCACCTGTACCAAAACCAGTCTTGACCTTGGTGATACAAACCTTACCAGGACCGATTCCAACCTTAGTAGCATCCGCACCGGCATTTTCCAATTCACGAACAGCTTCTGGTGTCCCAACGTTACCAGCAATGACAAAAGTATCTGGTAATTCTTTCTTGATGTGTTGAATCATTGAAATCACACTATCTGCATGACCATGAGCAATATCAATCGTGATATATTCCGGAGCATCAGCCTTGAGTTGGCTAACAAAGTCATACTCGTAGTCCTTGACACCGACAGAAATGGAAGCAATGAGCCCTTGGTTGTGCATGCGCTTGATAAAAGGAATGCGCCCAGCCTCGTCAAAACGATGCATAATGTAGAAGTAACCACCTTTAGCAAGCTGCTCTGCTACGTTCTCATCCAAAATCGTCTGCATATTTGCAGGTACAACGGGTAGTTTGAAAGTGTGATTTCCAAGTGTGACACTCGTGTCTGCTTCTGCACGGCTTTTAATGACACATTTATTTGGGATCAACTGAATATCTTCGTAATCAAAAATTGGAAATTCATTTAACATATCGATGTCTCGTTTCTTTTGTAATGACCTACCTATGCTTGCGCATCCCTACGCCTTTTCCGACGTTTCCTTAACTTATTATAAGCCAAAGTACAGTTTTTGTCAAATATTTTTAATAATCAAATTATATAGTTCGGTTTTTGTTTCGGAAATAGAAAGAGAAAAAAGAGAGATTAGATTCTCTCCTCTTCTCCAATCTTAATAATACTCACCCTGGCGGTAGTCCCATGAGTTAAAGGTATCTGACAAATGCATCATGATTTTATCAATGTCAAGCCCTTTGCGGATAACGACTGGTGCTGGTGAGATTGAACGGTCTCCTCCTTGTTCTGGGATGAGCTTACCATCTTTATCAACCATAGATACCATCACACCTTGCTCGTAGCGAGTTTCAATCGTTTTGTCAGGTTGGATAGATGCCACATAGTCGTCTGCTTCAATGACAAGATCCACTGCTCCTTCGATCCGTTCCCCGATACCTTCCACCTTACCACGGTTTCCTTTTCCAGATGGGTTAGCTGATGAGGCGTAGACCATTTTACCTTCTTCCCAAAGTTTGGCAGCCAGTTGTTCACCAGCTTTACCAAACTTGATGACAAAACAGCTAGTACCACGCACGTCAGTCATAAGTTCTTCACGGCCATCACCGTATGCTTTGAGTTTCTCAAAGGCTTCTGGTTTCCAAGGAAGGATACAACCTAGGAGAATATCTTCGTCCCAATGTTTTTGGTAGAAGGCTTCAATTTCTGGGTTGAGTTGTGCTAAAGCGCGAAGCTCGTCCATGCTACCGCAGAGAACAACACCTGGTTTGTTACGGTTACGCTCTTTGGCTTCAAATTTGCGTTCAAGACCTGCCTTATCGCTAGTCATGATAATGTAACCAACTTTAGTAGGACAAACGATACATCCGCCCTCACCTTTTAAAATGTTATAGCCTTCTTGTGAAAGTGTTCCGTTCCATTGAATGTGTTTTGTCATAGTTCTATTTCCTTTTCTATTTTTACTAATCCTGCCAGTAGGCTGGTCGTCGTTTTTCATAGGCAGCAATCAAGTCCTCATACTGCAAGGTAATTCCGATATCATCCAAACCATTTAAAAGCTTGTGTTTCCATTCTCTATCAATTTCGAAAGTGAATTCTCCGACTGGTGAGATGATTTTTTGTTGTTCCAAGTCCACAGTTACCTGATCGGTCGGTTTAAGTTGGGCTAGTTTTTCTCTAACCTCCCTAGGCTGAACAATGGGCAACATGCCATTATTGAGTTCATTATTGTAATGAATGTCCCCGAAAGAGCCTGCAATCACGACCTTAAAACCATAGTCGGCTAGAGCCCAAGCTGCGTGTTCCCTCGAAGAACCTGCCCCAAAGTTATCCCCTGAGATGAGGATACTGGCTTTTCGGTATTCAGGTCGGTTAAAGACAAAGTCTGGATCCTCAGTGTAGTTATCGTCCAGATAACGCCAAGCATACATGAGGTACTTACCAAAGCCTTTTTTATCAATTAACTTGAGAAACTGCTTAGGAAGTATTTGGTCGGTGTCAATGTTATCATTCATGAGAGGAACGGTCGTTCCCGTATAAACTGTAAATTTCTCCATATCCTCTCCTTACTGGGCCTCTGGCATTTGCCGAACATCTACGAAGCGCCCTGCTATAGCTGCCGCCGCTGCCATGGCTGGACTGCAGAGATGGGTTTTAGCACCAAATCCTTGTCTGTCTTCAAAGTTGCGGTTACTGGTTGAGGCACAGTGGACACCATCAGGGACCTTGTCAGGATTCATCCCTAGGCACATAGAGCAACCTGGGTCTCGCCACTCAAAGCCAGCATCTAAGAAGACCTTATCCAAGCCCAACTTCTCAGCAGCTCGTTTGACAGGACGAGAACCTGGTACTACGATTGCTGTTAGATTGGGAGCAATCTTCTTCCCTTTGACAAATCGCGCAGCCAGCTGTAAGTCACTGAGCCGAGCATTGGTACAAGAGCCAATAAAGATATAGCCTAGTTCAATATCCGCTGGCTTTTGACCAGGCTCCAAGTCCATGTAATGATAAGCGCGCTCATCATTCATATCCTTAATTTCTGGGAATCTACTGTCAAAATCAACCCCCATAGCAGGATTTGTTCCCCAGGTCACCATAGGAGCCAAGTCTGAGACATCCATCCGGATAACCTTATCATAGACAGCATCGTCATCGCTAACTAGGTTTTTCCAGTCGGCAACCGCCTCCTCAAAGTCCTCTGGAACACATTCCCGTCCCTTGAGATAGTCATAGGTGGTCTGATCTGGATTCATAATTCCCATCTTGGAGCCAAACTCGATGGACATATTGCAGATGGTCATTCTCTCTTCCATGGTCAGTGCATCAATGGCTTGTCCACGATATTCAACCACATAGCCAACACCACAGGCAACGCCGTACTTGGCAATTAAGGCGAGAATGTAATCCTTAGAATAAACTCCTTTTTGAGGAACACCAGTGAATTCTACCAGCATTTTCTTGGGTTTGACCTGCCAGAGGGTCTGGGTAGCAAAGACATGCTCGACCTCACTGGTCCCAATCCCAAAAGCGATAGCTCCGAAAGCTCCGTGAGTAGCTGTGTGGCTGTCTCCACAGACGATGAATTTTCCTGGTTGCGTCCGTCCTGTTTCTGGACCAACCATGTGAACAATTCCCTGCTTTTCAGAACCGTGGGCCGCATGTTCAATCCCAAACTCCTCAACATTTTCAGCAAGCTTATCAATTTGAGCCTTGGAAATGACATCTCGAATATCGTAGATATTGACCGTCGGTACATTGTGGTCAAAGGTCCCAAATGTCAAGTCTGGTCGTCTCAATCTGCGGCCTGCATCTCGTAATCCTTGAAAAGCTTGGGGACTGGTCACTTCATGAATATAGTGCTGGTCCACATACATGAGTTGGGGCTGCCCTTCTTCTCCTGTGATGACATGACGGTCCCATAATTTATCAAAAATTGATTTTCCTGCCATCCATTACCTCCAAATAAAATATAAGGCTACTAGTGTGGTCACCATCCCGAGAAACCAAACCGTTTTAAAATACCATTTTCTAGTCTTGTGATGAAAGGTGATTCCTGCCAACCAGGCACCAAAACCACCACAAGTAAAGGCTAAAATAAGTAAGATTTTCTCAGGGATGCGCCAAGCCCCTCTCCTTGCCTTTGCTTTGTCAATGCCATAAATCAAGAAAATCAGCAGATTCCAAATCAAAAGGGCAAGTGTGATTCCTTCATTTATCTTCATAATCTTTCAATGATGGCTTCTGTCATCTCCTTGGTCGAAGCCTGTCCTCCAATATCTCTAGTTAAAACACCAGCCGCTAAACTAGCTTCAATAGCACGCTCGATACGCTCTGCATCCTCATAACGTCCAAAACTGTCTCTCAACATCATGGCAACTGACAAAATCATGGAAATAGGATTGGCAATTCCTTGACCTGCAATATCAGGTGCCGAACCATGAATAGGTTCATAAAGACTTGGCCCCTTTTCAGAATGACTGGCTGATGGCATAACTCCAAGCGTACCTGATAGAACGCTTGATTCATCAGATAAGATATCTCCGAAAAGATTCTCTGTCACGATGACATCGAACTTAGCAGGATTGGTAATCATGAGCATGGCAGCCGAGTCCACCAACTGGTGTTCCAAGGCCACATCTGGGAAATCTTGCGCGACTTCCTCAGCTACTCTGCGCCAGAGTTTCGACGTTGCTAACACATTTTGCTTATCGATACTAGTAACGATTTTTCTGCGACTTCTTGCGATTTCAAATGTCTTGCGAATGATCCGCTCTACTTCCTCATAGCTGTAGTCGTTGATATCACGCGCTTTGCGCTCTTCAAGGATATGATCCCCAAAGTAAATCCCACCTGTCAACTCACGCACCACGACAAAGTCTACACCAGCAATTCGTTCCGGTTTGAGAGGTGATAAATGCTTGAGACTGTCAAAAATCTTAACAGGGCGAATATTGGCATAGAGATTGAGTTCCTTACGAAGAGCCAGCAAGCCTTGTTCAGGCCGAACCGATGCTCCATCATACTGAGGACTACCGATAGCCGCAAGGAGAATAGCATCTGCTTCTCTACATGCCTTGAGGGTTTCATCAGGTAAGGGATGCCCCGCAGCATCAATACCCGCACCTCCAAAGGGGCGTCTGTCTATCTCATAGTCAAAGCCTGTTTTTGAAGCTAGAGCTTCCAGAACCGTTAAACCAGCTTCCATAATTTCTGGACCGATTCCATCCCCTGCTAGTGCTACTATTTTCTTTGTCATAGCCTTCTCCTTTACACACTAGGCATGTCTCGGTAGGAAACGCTACGCCCCATCTCACCTGCATTCTCTTTTTGAACAAAGGTATTGGCATTGATATAAGCAATAGCCGAAGCCTTCAATACATCGAAATCGAGACCTGCTGCGTTAAAGATGGTTTCTGTATCTCTGTTTTCAACAGTTACCAAGACACGAGCTTGGGCATCGATTCCATCTGTTACCGCATCGATGGTATAGGACACCAAGCGGACAGATTGGTTAAAGAACTTATCGATAGCGTTAAAGATCGCTTCAACGGAACCTTGTCCTGTCGCATTAAATTCGACTTTTTCACCATCCATATTAGCCAGACTAACAAGCGCTTCAATGTCATTATCTGCATGGGTTTGAAGTTGCAAATCATCAAAGTGGAAGCCTTCTGGGTTTTCAACCATGGTTCCAGCCACCAGAGCTCGAATATCTGCATCTGTGATTTCTTGTTTCTTGTCCGCTAGTGCCTTGAACTTAACGAAGAGTGGTTTGATATCCTCTTCTGTAAAATCTAGGGCCAATTCTCTTAGTTTTTCTACAAAAGCGTGGCGACCTGACAATTTTCCAAGCGGAAGACTATTACTCTTAACGCCGACCAATTCAGGTGTGATGATCTCATAAGTGAGAGGATTTTTAAGGACTCCATCTTGGTGAATGCCCGATTCATGAGAGAAGGCATTGCCACCAACCACAGCCTTGTTTTTAGGAACTGGAATACCAGAAAAGCGAGAAACCATTTCAGACGTATTCATTGTTTCATCCAAAACAATATCACTAGTGGCTTGGAAGAAATCCTCACGAATCTTCAAAGCAACAGCTACTTCTTCAAGAGCAACATTACCTGCGCGTTCACCGATACCATTAATGGTTCCCTGGACACGTCCAGCACCGTGTTTAATTGCTGTCAAAGTATTTGCAGTTGCCATACCGAGATCATCGTGACAGTGGACACCAAAGACAACTTTATGATCTGATTTAATATTTTCAGTCAAGTAATCAAAGATACGTGCAAACTCTTCTGGAGTCGTAAAGCCAACTGTGTCAGGGATATTGATATAAGATGCACCTGCATCGACCGCTGTTTGAACGACTTGTAAGAGGAAATCCAACTCTGTTCTAGTCGCATCTTCAGGAGAGAATTCGACGATTTCAAACTTAGAACGTGCATAAGAAACATGTTCCTTGATAGCTTCTAAAATCTCTTCCTTGCTCTTATTGAGCTTATACTTGCGGTGAATCGGACTGGTAGCGATAAAGACATGAATTTGAGGATACTTGGCATCCTTAAGAGCCTCATAACAAGCATCAATATCAGATTTTACAGAACGAGCTAATCCTGTCACTGCTGTTTTTTTCATGGCTCTAGCAATTTCTTGAACGGCTATAAATGAATCTGGACTAGCAGCCGGAAAACCAGCTTCAATTACAGAAATTCCCCATTTCTCCAGCTGCCTTGCAATGGAAACTTTTTCCTTTATTGAGAAGTTAACACCAGGTGTTTGTTCCCCATCACGAAGGCTTGTATCAAAAAATTCAACTTTACGCATAAGATTTCCCCTTTTCCAAATGTGGTTTTAAAAAAACATCTCGCTTAGAAGCCCAAGCGAGATGTTGATTTACTCCCGCTTGGTAAGCCAAACAGGACTAATGCTTTTGCACTAGCCCGAGTACCTCAACAACAAAGCAAATTGATTAAACTTAGCTGTTTTCATGTTTGACTTTCTCCTTCGTTTGATATCTTGTTTAGTATTTTAGCATAGCGAAAAACACTTGTCAAGAAAAAATCCATTATTTTCTGAAAATTTCTTCAGTAAAGAATATTTTGCTAATTGAAAGTATTTGAAAACTCAAGCGAATTTCCCTATTTTTTCACAGTCAATTTCCAACTTCTTTCGATGAGTTCTAACACTTCTTCATCTTGCAAACTATCATCAAGCGCCAGACTAAGCCAGTAGCGTTTGTTCATATGGAATGCTGGATAAATGCCTTTTTTTGAAAGCAAGTCAGCTACTTGGTCGTGTTTGAGGTTGACTGCTTCGACTAGTCCTTCTCTGCCCTTTTCCAGCTTATTCCATGGAATTCTCATCACAACAGCATACCACTTTTGATTGCCTTCATGGCGCAATACAGCAGTATCAGGAGACTTTTCCCACAGATACTCCAACTGATTGCCATACTTTTCCAGAACTTGAGCCACGATACGCTTAGTCTGAGGATAGATAAAATCCTGCACATCAAAACAAGCCTTCCGAATCTGGTAAAGAATCTCCAAACAAGCCTCACGGACACTTGCAACAAAACTCCCACGCATGCTTTCCATATGAACTTGAGGATAGAGATCTCCCGTTTCCTGGTCAAAAACCTGAAAGCTCACATTATCAGGAGTGATGGAGAGTGTCATGAAAAATTCACCCTGCAAAATCTGGCAACTATAAGTCCAGAATTCCTCATTTTCTACAAAACCATAGGCATGGGCTTTTTCTTTATTAAACTGATAGGAGTTAAAAATTTCAAACATAAGTGAAAACTGCTACCAAAAGCTAGCAGTTCCTTTCTATTTTTTAAAAGACAACCTTGGTTCCATGCAATTGTGTCACACCAAGTTGGTCGATAAAGGTTTGACGGTTGTCCAAGTCAATTCCTCCACCTGGTAAGATTTCAATTTTACCTTTTGCATGTTCCAAAATTCTGTGATAGTGAGCAAAACGTTTGTCTAGCGAGTCCTCAGAAACTCCAGCACGAGTTAAGATACGAGTGACTCCGGCTTGGCTGAGCCAGTCAATGGCTTCCAACTGGTCTTCATCACTTAATTCATCAAAGGCCATGTGAAAGACAATTTCCATTCCTTTAGATGCGGTAATCAGCTTCTCAAGATTAGGCTTATCCAACTTCTTATCAGCAGTTAATGCCCCAAATACAACCCCTTGACTTCCAGCCTGAGTAGTCAAACGAATGTCTTCTAGCATGATCGCTATTTCAAGATCAGTATAGACAAAGTCGCCACCACGGGGACGAATCATGGTCATGATGGTGGTGTCGTAGTTAGCTGCCAGTTCAACCGCCGCCTTGGTCACTCCATAGCTAGGTGTTGTTCCACCCACTGCTAGATTGTCACAAAGTTCGATTCGACGAGCTCCAGCCTGCATCGCTTTTTCAAGCAAGGTCACATTTTCAGCACAAAATTCGTAAATCATTTGATTCTCCTTGATGTTTTCTTTAAATTTATTATATCATATTATTTTAAATATGCTTTCATTTTTATCAAGGCAAATAACTACTATTTTTATCTATTCTTTGTCAGGAATGACTTTAAAGAGATAGTAGGTAATAAAGATAGTCAGGGCTCCCAGACCGATTTTGACTGGTAAAAGAGGGGCAAAATAAATAGAAATCCCCATCAAGATATAGATAGATACGATAATTTTTTTCTTTCGTTCACGCGCGATTGACTTGGTTTCCCGAAAGTCCGCTACATAAGTCTGATAAAGCTTTGTATGATAAAGCCAGTCTTCAAATCTCTTTGAAGACTTGGAAAAGCAAGCAATTGATAGCAAAAGGAAGGGTGTTGTTGGCAAGAGGGGCAAGACAACCCCAACAAGAGCCAAGGCTAAAGAAATAAAACCAATACTTAGGTAAATAATACGCATGTCTTCTCCTAATTGAAATAATCTTCTACTAGTTTCCCACAAAGTGAGGAAATTTGTCAAGCTTCAAGTAAAAAGAGCCTGAAATTTATTTTCAGGACTCTGCATTTTATTTAATTTTCTCTTCTTCGTAGTCGCCATTACTACATACAACCTGCTTACCACCACCACGGACTTTTTTCTCCACTAGGAAGTGTCCGCATTTTGGACAGTCACGGCCAATTGGTTTGTCCCAGGAAGTAAACTCACATTCTGGATAGCGATTGCAACCATAGAAGATACGATTGCGCTTGGTTTTGCGTTCGATGATTTGTCCTTGATGACAGCTTGGACACTCGACTCCAATCTCTTTGACAATTGCTTGTGTGTGACGGCAGTCTGGGAAGTTGCTGCAAGCATAGAATTTACCAAAACGTCCTAGCTTAATCACCATCGGACTGCCACAAACCTCACAGTCAAATCCAGCTGGCTCATCCTTGATCTGGATTTTTTCCATTTCAGCTTCTGCCTTGGCTACTTCTTTAGAGAATGGTTTGTAAAAGGCGTCAATGACCCGTTGCCACTGCTCTTTTCCAACCTCGACATCATCCAGTTTTCCTTCCATCTCAGCTGTGAAGGTCACATTTACGATATCTGGGAAATATTCAACAATGAGTTTATTGACAATTTCTCCCAGTTCTGTCGGTTCAAAACGTTTAGCAGCCAGACGAACGTAGTAACGTTTTTGGATAGTTTCAATGGTCGGAGCATAGGTTGACGGACGTCCAACCCCATTTTCTTCCAAGGTCTTGATAAGAGTTGCTTCCGAATAGCGAGCTGGCGGTTGGGTGAAATGTTGTTCTGGCTTGCTATTGACCTGTTTGACCACATCTCCAACAGCCATATCTGGCAACATTTTGTTCTTGTCAGAGTCATTATAAATAGCAAGATACCCATCAAACTTAACTTGGCTTCCATTCGCCGCAAACTGAACCCCATTTTGAGAGAGCTTAACAGCCATGGTATCAAAGATAGCAGCTGTCATCTGGCTAGCCACAAAACGGTTCCAGATAAGGGTATAGAGCTTAAGCTGGTCTTTGTCCAAGTACTTAGCGATGCTTTCAGGTGTGTTAAAGACACTAGATGGACGAATGGCTTCGTGAGCATCCTGAGCACCTGAGGCATTCTTGACCTTGCTACCATGCTTGGAATACTTGCTACCAAAACGCTCGTTAATATAGCTTGCCGCTTCATTCTGAGCCACAGGACTGATACGAGTCGAGTCTGTACGCATATAGGTAATCAAACCTTGCACGCCCGATCCGATATTGATCCCTTCATAGAGCTGTTGAGCCACCATCATGGTCTTTCGAGTACGGAAATTGATTTTGTTAGCCGCATCCATCTGCATGGTTGAAGTCGTATAAGGTAGGGGCGCATTGCGTTTGCGTTCTTTCTTATCTACCTGGTCTACTGTGAAATCTTTACTAGTCAAATGGGACAAGACTTCTTTGACCTCTTCATTGGTGGTCAATTTCATCTTTTTGCCATTCATACCATAGAAAGAAGCCTGAAATTGCTTGGTTCCCTTCTTAAAGACACCATCAATTGTCCAGTATTCTTCCGGTTGGAAGGCATTGATTTCATTTTCACGGTCAATGATGAGCTTAAGGGCAACTGACTGCACGCGTCCTGCTGATAAGCCCTTCTTGACCTTTTTCCACAAAATTGGCGAAATCGAATAGCCTACTAAGCGGTCCAAGACACGACGAGCTTGTTGGGCATCGACCAAGTCCATATCAATCTTGCGAGGTTCTTTAAAAGCATTTTTTACTGCGTCTTTGGTGATTTCATTAAAGACCACACGATTGGCATCATTCTCATCCAAATCAAGGATATGAGCCAAATGCCAGGAAATTGCTTCTCCTTCACGGTCCGGGTCACTCGCCAGAAAGACTTTATTGGCCTTTTTAGCTTCTTTTTTCAAGTCATTAATGAGAGGGCCTTTTCCACGGATATTGATATACTGTGGTTCATAATTGTTTTCAATATCAACAGACATACTGGATTTTTTCAAATCTCGGATATGTCCAACACTGGCTAGAACCTTGTAATTTCGTCCTAGATATTTCTCAATCGTTTTCGCCTTAGCAGGCGACTCCACGATGACTAGATTTTTTTTAACTGTTGATTTTTTCTTCTTTGTTGCCGTAGCCACACTATCACACCTTTTCAAAGTAATAAACTTTATAAAGTGTAAACCATTTTTCTATAGCTGTCAAGACTTAACTCCTATATATAGAAGAAAAGTTTATCTGAGGGAATAAATTTCTCCTTAAAATTCAAACTCTGCTAACACATCTTGACCACTTGTGATCAGTTTTGCTCCCTCTTGGATCAAGTGGTTGCAACCATCTGAATGGCCATCAAGAATGTTCCCTGGAATAGCAAAGACATCGCGTCCTTCCTCCATGGCGCGTTCACAGGTAATGAGACTCCCTGACCGCATCCTTGCCTCTGCCACAATAACTCCACGACACAATCCTGCAATGATACGATTACGAGCTGGAAAGTGAAATTTTAAGGGTTCTTCACCTGGACCGTACTCACTTAGCACTAGATGATGATTTCCAATGTAGTCCTGCAAGCGTTTATTAGCACGTGGATAAAAAACATCCAATCCTGTTCCAATGACAGCAATCGTTCGTCCTCCATTCTGGAGCGCAGCCATATGGGCAGCGGTATCGATTCCTTTTGCTAATCCACTAACCACGATTAACTCGTTTTCTAAACCTTGGATAATTTTCTGGATCGACTTAGCACCTTGACTCGAACAAGAACGACTCCCTACAAGAGCAACCTTTGGAAATTTCAATAAATCCAGATTCCCTTTGTAAAACAAAAGAGCTGGAGCATCATAAATCTCACTCAGATCCCAAGGATAACAGTCATCAAGAATCGAGAAGGATGGAAATTTCTGAAACTCCTTCTCCAACTGTGCATCATCTATCTGGAAATAGCGTTCCATAAAGACAGCAGGATTACGGCACCCCGATATTTCTGCAATATCACCTAGCAAGAGCTCCTGATCTACAGTCTCATCGTATTCAAGAACTGTTAAAATTTGTTGATTGCTCAGCCCAGCTTTTCTCAATTTGTAAATCTCATAGTTTGTGATCTTCATATACAACTCCATTTCTTTTTCTACTCATATATCTATTCGTAAAAAAATAAAAAGAAGACCAAGGATCTTCTTTTTTTCATTTATTCAGCTTTAGTAGTTGACCAGCTACTTTCAACCATCGGTAAGATTGTTTTTAAAGTTTCCCCATCCCCTTCAAGTGAAACATAGCGGATTTTACCATCATTTGATCGGAAAACCCA
>NZ_AJRH01000005.1:0-84417 GCF_000297015.1 Streptococcus sp. GMD6S
GAATAGATCTTGAACTTGAAGGGAGTGAAAAAAATGTCTAAAACAGTAGTACGTAAGAATGAATCTCTTGACGATGCACTTCGTCGTTTCAAACGTGCGGTTACTAAAGCTGGTACTCTTCAAGAAACACGCAAACGTGAATTCTATGAAAAACCTTCTGTAAAACGTAAACGTAAATCAGAAGCAGCTCGTAAACGTAAAAAATTCTAATTTGAAATGAAAGGCTAGACTTATCTAGTCTTTTTTTGCATAGTATTTAGAGGAACAAATTCTTATGAAAGAGTATATAAAAGAATATCAAAAGATGCGTGAAAATCACTTGGAAGATTGGGGTTATTGTGCTGATCCGATAGATTGGAAGGAATTTGAAGAGTCAAACCAAAGAATTTTTGAAAAGTATTTAACCGATTCAAAAGTATTGTCTGACAAGGTTTTAAGGGTTAAATTGTACAGTAGCTTATTGCTAGATGATATTAAATATTTTGCTTATTATGCTGCGTTTTTAGGTGGGGATTATACACAGTTAAACAATGCGCTATGGCAAACAGGAAGAACCGAGCTGCTGAGAGGCGGTTTGTTGGCAAGTGGAACCATTTATACAGATGGAATTTTGAAAGGCTTGATTACCTCTTTTGCTTGTAACGATTTTTCAGTCATTCCATCATTCATCCCCAAAGATTTACCCTTGTTGAAAGGAACCTATTATCCAGAAAATGTGATGAATCTTTTATACGCTCTTTATTATCAAGATGAAGAAAGATTATCCGAGTCTCTCTTGCGTGCACAACAGTTTTTAGAGAAGAAAAAACGAACTGGTATGGAAGAATTTTCTGTTCGGTATTTTATAAGTTTGGCAAGAAAAGATGCAGTTGCATTAAGTGAGTCCTTACAAAACTTATGTCAAGCTTATCAGAGGCGAGGTTACCCCTATGAAAAGATTGATAAGTGCTTTGCGGATGAGATTCATGGTCTATATCGTTTGGTACGATTTTTTGACCATTCCTTGTTCGAAGAAGTCAGTATGCCATCTCATAAGACTTTTTTGAAGGAGTTTGAAGAATGGCAAGTCCAAAATCAGTTCCCAAAAGGTCAACAGTTCTATACCTATCCTCAAGATATGGCTGATGCAAATAGAATATTAACAAAAGGTCTTCCAAGGATTTACTTAGCAAAATCTGGAAGGGATTTGGTGATAGATGTTGACCGATTTGCAGTAGATTTGTCTCGGTTAATTTGAAGGAGTACGAAAAGACTTCCTAGCCAAATCTTTCCCCAAGAAACATCAAATAAATACTGTAAATCCTGCAAAAAAAGGAAACTTCCAACTACAATTTGATATAATAGTAAGGAGAACTCGATTGAAGGAGGAAATTATGTCGGTTTTAGTAAGAGAAGTAATTGAAAAGCTCAGACTGGATATTGTATACGGCGAAGGCGAATTGCTTGAAAAAGAAATCAACACAGCGGACATTACGAGACCTGGTCTTGAAATGACGGGCTATTTTGATTACTACACTCCAGAACGGATCCAGCTTTTGGGGATGAAGGAGTGGTCCTATTTGGTTAGTATGCCTTCTCAAAACCGTTATCAAGTTTTGAAAAAAATGTTTCTGCCAGAAACACCAGCGGTCATCGTAGCCCGTGGCTTGGTAGTTCCAGAAGAAATGTTGAAGGCTGCTAGAGAATGTAAAATTGCGATTTTGACCAGTCGAACAGCAACCAGCCGTTTGTCTGGAGAGTTATCTAGTTATCTTGATTCCCGTTTAGCTAAACGTACCAGTGTACATGGTGTCTTGATGGATATCTATGGTATGGGAGTCTTGATCCAAGGGGATAGTGGTATCGGTAAGAGTGAGACAGGTCTTGAACTCGTGAAGCGTGGCCATCGTCTAGTAGCGGATGACCGTGTCGATATTTATTCTAAGGATGAGATGACTCTTTGGGGAGAACCTGCTGAAATCTTAAGGCATCTACTTGAAATTCGTGGAGTTGGGATTATCGATGTTATGAGTCTCTATGGAGCAAGCGCTGTAAAAGATTCTTCACAAGTTCAGCTGGCTGTCTATTTGGAAAATTACGATACCCATAAGACTTTTGACCGTCTAGGAAACAATGCCGAAGAATTAGAAGTTTCTGGTGTAGCTATTCCACGTATCCGCATCCCGGTAAAAACAGGACGCAATATCTCTGTTGTTATTGAGGCGGCAGCAATGAACTATCGTGCTAAGGAAATGGGCTTTGATGCAACGCGTTTATTTGAAGAACGTTTGACAAATCTGATCGCTCAAAATGAGGTGAAACATGATTAATCCAGTTGCATTTGAAATCGGACCTTTTTCCATTCGTTGGTATGCCCTATGTATTGTGGCAGGCTTGGTCTTAGCAGTCTATCTTGCCATGAAAGAAGCTCCTAAGAAGAAGATTTTGTCAGATGACATTCTAGATTTTATCTTAATTGCCTTTCCTATTGCAATTTTAGGTGCCAGACTTTACTATGTACTCTTCCGCTTAGATTACTATCTGCAAAATCCAGGTGATGTGATTGCCATCTGGAATGGTGGTTTGGCCATTTATGGTGGTTTGATAGCAGGAGCTATTGTACTTTATATCTTTGCGGATAGAAAACTCATCAATACTTGGGACTTTCTAGATATTGCGGCGCCGAGCGTTCTGATTGCCCAAAGTTTAGGCCGCTGGGGGAACTTCTTTAACCAAGAAGCCTACGGTGCAGCGGTAGATAATCTGGATTATTTGCCAGGCTTTATCCGTGACCAGATGTACATTGAGGGGAGCTATCGTCAACCAACCTTCTTATATGAGTCGGTTTGGAATCTGATCGGTTTTGTTTTGATTCTGATTTTTAGACGAAAATTAAAGGGAATCAGACGTGGTCATATCACTGCTTTCTACTTGATTTGGTATGGCTTTGGACGTATGATCATCGAAGGTATGCGGACAGACAGCCTCATGTTCTTTGGCCTGCGAGTTTCCCAATGGTTATCAGTTGTCCTTATCGGACTCGGTATTTTTATCATACTTTATCAAAATCGAAAGAAAGCCCCTTTCTATCAGAATGAGGAGGAAAAATAAATGTTAAAAGTTGCATATATACTTGTAGCGATTGCTTTAATTGTCTGTTTAGTTTATTTGACAATCACGATTCAAAAAGCAGGTCGTATGATTGATGAGACAGAGAAAACCATCAAAACGTTGAGCTCGGATGTGGACGTTACCTTGCATCAGACCAATGAATTGTTGGCTAAGGTCAATGTGTTAGCAGACGATATCAATATCAAAGTTGCGACGATCGACCCACTCTTTACCGCTGTAGCAGACTTATCTGAGTCAGTATCTGACCTCAATAGTCAAGCGCGTGTCTTGAGTAAGAAAGCTTCATCAGCTGGATCAAAAACACTTAAGACGGGTGCTGGATTATCTGCACTCCGTGTCGCAAGTAAATTTTTCAAAAAATAAAAAAGGAGAAATCTCATGGGAAAACTATCCTCTATCCTTTTAGGAACCGTTTCAGGTGCAGCTCTGGCCTTGTTCTTAACCAGTGACAAGGGCAAGCAAGTTTGCAGTCAAGCTCAAGATTTTCTAGATGATTTGAGAGAAGATCCAGAATATGCCAAAGAGCAAGTCTGTGAGAAATTGACAGAAGTGAAGGAACAAGCAACGGACTTTGTGCTGAAAACAAAGGAACAAGTAGAATCTGGTGAAATCACTTTTGACAGTGTCCTTGATCAAGCCAAAACATGTGCTCGACAAGCTACAGAAGCGTCAAAGGAAACCTTTAACAATCTCAAGGAGCAGTGGCAAGACCAGTCAACAACTCCAGATATCGTAGAAGACGAAGAAGAGATTATTATTGATATTACAGAAGAATAAAACATCACCATCTCTGGTTCTGGAGATGGTGATTTTTATCTGGAAAGCAGTCTTTGTGGTATAATAAATACTATGCAGAAAAAACCAACATCAGCCTATGTGCATATTCCCTTTTGCACACAGATTTGTTATTATTGTGACTTTTCAAAGGTGTTTATCAAGAATCAACCAGTAGATAGTTATTTGGAGCATCTGCTAGAAGAGTTTCGTTCTTATGATATCCAAAAATTGCGAACCCTCTACATTGGAGGTGGGACGCCAACGGCTTTGTCCGCTCCGCAATTAGAAGTGCTCTTGGATGGCTTGACTAAAAACTTGGACTTGTCAGTTTTGGAAGAGTTGACCATTGAGGCCAATCCAGGAGATTTGGACGAGGATAAGATTGCGGTTTTGAAACAGTCGCCAGTCAATCGTGTCTCTCTAGGTGTGCAGACCTTTGATGACAAAATGCTGAAAAAGATTGGGCGCAGTCATTTGGAAAAGGATATTTATGAGAATATCGACCGGCTCAAACTGGCTGGTTTTGACAATATCTCCATCGACTTGATCTACGCTCTTCCAGGTCAGACCATGGAACAGGTCAAGGATAATGTAGCTAAGGCTATCTCGCTTGATATTCCTCATATGAGTCTTTATAGCTTGATTTTGGAAAACCATACGGTCTTTATGAACCGTATGCGACGTGGGAAATTGCCCCTGCCCAAGGAAGAGTTAGAAGCAGAGATGTTTGAGTACATCATTGCAGAACTGGAGCGAGCTGGTTTTGAGCATTATGAGATTTCAAATTTTTCCAAGCCTGGCTTTGAAAGTCGTCACAATCTCATGTACTGGGACAATGCTGAGTACTATGGTATCGGTGCAGGAGCGTCAGGTTATGTGAACGGAGTTCGTTATAAAAATCACGGACCTATCCGCCATTATCTAGGCGCAGTAGAGGCAGGAAATGCTCGGATAACTGAAGAACACCTGACTCAAAAGGAGCAGATGGAAGAAGAAATGTTTTTGGGACTCCGCAAGAAATCTGGGGTTTCTATGGCGCGATTTGAGGAAAAATTTGGACGGTCCTTTGATGAACTATATGGAAAAATCATTAGAGAATTGGTTCAACAAGGTCTTATGCAAATCGATGGTGATCGAGTCCGAATGACAAAGAGGGGTCTCTTTTTAGGAGACACTGTAGCAGAACGATTTATTTTGGAGTAGAACGATGGGCTTAACTTATCAGATGAAAATGAAAATTCCTTTTGATATGGCGGACATGAACGGTCATATCAAGTTGCCAGATGTGATTTTGCTGTCCCTGCAAGTATCAGGTATGCAATCGATTGAGCTGGGAGTCAGTGACAAGGACGTCTTGGAACGCTACAATCTGGTCTGGATTATCACGGATTATGAGATTGACGTGGTACGTTTGCCTCGCTTTGCTGAGGAGATTACGATTGAAACGGAAGCCTTGAGTTACAATCGTCTCTTTTGCTATCGTCGCTTCACTCTCTACGATGAAGCAGGTCAAGAAATGATTCACATGTTGGCAACCTTTGTTCTCATGGACCGCAATAGTCGGAAAGTTCATGGAGTCGAGCCTGAGATTGTTGCGCCTTACCAGTCTGAGTTTGATAAAAAACTGATCCGTGGGCCGAAGTATGCAAATCTAGAAGATCCTATCAGTAAAGACTACCATGTTCGTTTTTACGATTTGGATATGAATGGTCATGTCAATAATAGTAAATACCTAGATTGGATTTTTGAGGTCATGGGGGCCGATTTTCTAACCAACTATATTCCAAAGAAAATCAATCTCAAGTATGTCAAAGAAGTGCGGCCAGGTGGCATGATTGCCTCAGCTTATGAACTCAAGGGACTAGAAAGCAAGCATCAGATTATCAGTGATGGTGAGATCAATGCCCAAGCTATGATTACTTGGCAAGAAATAAAAAAGGACTAAAGAGAGATGACATATAAAGGTTATTTAATTGATTTAGACGGAACCATTTACAAGGGAAAAGACCGGATTCCAGCGGGGGAGGCTTTTGTGCATGAATTGCAAAAGCGAGAAATTCCTTATCTCTTTGTAACCAACAATACAACACGCACTCCAGAGAGTGTTCAAGAGATGTTGGCTCAGAATTTTAATATCAACACGCCTCTATCAACGGTTTACACAGCGACTTTGGCAACCATCGACTATATGAATGACTTGGGACTGGAAAAGACAGTCTATGTCATCGGAGAAGCAGGACTCAAGGATGCCATTCAGGCAGCTGGTTATGTCGAAGACAAGGAAAATCCAGCCTATGTGGTCGTTGGACTGGACTGGCAAGTCGATTATGAAAAATTTGCGACGGCGACTCTAGCCATTCAAAAGGGGGCTCACTTTATCGGAACCAACCCTGACCTCAATATCCCGACGGAACGTGGTCTCTTGCCTGGTGCTGGTTCACTAATTACACTTCTTGAAGTAGCAACACGGGTCAAACCAGTTTATATCGGAAAACCAAATGCGATCATTATGGACAAGGCAGTTGAGCACTTGGATTTGAAAAGAGAAGAGTTGCTCATGGTTGGGGACAATTACCTGACGGATATCCGAGCAGGGATTGACAATGGCATTCCAACGCTCTTGGTGACGACAGGTTTTACCAAAGCAGAAGAAGTGGCGGACTTGCCAATTGCACCAACTCATGTAGTTTCTAGCCTTGCGGAGTGGAATTTCGATGAAAACTAAACTGACCTTTTGGGGAAGTATGCTCTTTTTCCTCTCCCTTTCTATCCTACTGACCATTTATCTGGCATGGATTTTCTATCCTTTGGAAATTGAGTGGCTGAACTTAGCGAATCGAGTCTATCTAAAGCCCGAAACCATTCAGTACAATTTTCATATCTTAATGAATTACCTGACCAATCCCTTTAGTCAGGTCTTGGAGATGCCAGATTTTCGTTCATCAGCTGCAGGTTTACACCATTTTGCGGTGGTGAAAAATCTCTTCCACTTGGTTCAGCTAGTCACTTTGGTGACACTTCCAAGTTTCTATTTCTTTGTTAGAAAGATTGTGAAAAAAGGATTTCTACCTCTATATCGTAAAAGTATTCTGACTTTAGTGCTATTGCCTCTAGTCATTGGCCTTGTAGGAGTGTTAATTGGTTTTGAGCAATTCTTTACTCTTTTCCATCAGATTCTCTTTGTGGGAGATGATACCTGGCTTTTTGATCCAGCAAAGGATCCCGTTATTTGGATTTTGCCAGAGACTTTCTTTCTCCATGCCTTTTTACTTTTCTTTGCTTTGTATGAAGGAATGTTTAGTTTCCTTTTTGTTAAAGCTTCAAGGAAATAGTGGAAAAAGTTCTGTATTTTTAATAAAAAACGAGAGAAGTTGCTCTACTCCCTATTTATTGTTAGGTTATCCTAAAGATAAACTTGCAAAGCAGGAGATTTTTGCAGAAAACAGTCTATTTTCTATGAAAAAATAGGCTTTTTTTCTAAAAATACCTAGTCAAGCGCTTTATTTTTTTGTATAATAGAAATAGCAAGTATAGATAAAAGAAGAGAAAAGCATGATTACACTATTTTTATCGCCGAGTTGTACATCATGTCGTAAGGCAAAGGCTTGGTTAGAGACGCATAAAGTGCCCTTTCAAGAGCATAATATTATGACTAGTCCTTTAACAAGAAAAGAATTACAACATATTCTTTCCTTGACCGAAAATGGTACTGATGACATCATTTCAACTCGTTCAAAAATTTTTCAAAAATTGGATATTGATGTAGAGAGTATCTCGGTATCGGAGTTGCTTCAGTTGATTGAGCAATATCCTAGTCTTTTGCGTCGCCCAATTATTATAGATACCAAACGCATGCAGATCGGTTTTAATGAAGATGAGATTCGTGCTTTTCTCCCTCGTAGTTACCGTAAACAAGAATTGAAAGAAGCAACATTGAGAGCTGGTATTGGATAGATGAACAAACAGTATAGTTACCCACTAGATTTGTCGTGGAGCACTGAAGAACTTGCTTCAGTGCTTTCTTTTTTTAATGATGTTGAAGCTGCTTATGAAGATAAGGTAGAAGCAAAAAAACTGCTAGAGTCTTACAAGGAATTCAAATTGGTCGTGCCAAGCAAGAGTGAAGAGAAACGTTTGGGACGAGAATTTGAAACAGTTAGTGGTTATTCGCTTTACCGAGCAGTTCAGGCTGCCAAGGAAAAAAGAGAAGGGAAGATTTCTCTTGAAAACTAAATTTGAATTTGCCAAACAGATTGTGAAGGAAGCTGCTGCCTATATTTTGGCTCACATGAAAGAAGATTTGCAGGTTGAGCGCAAGTCTTCCCCTACTGACTTGGTGACGCGTTTGGACAAGGAGGTCCAGGAACTCTTGGTTGAACGGATCAAGTACTCCTATCCTGAGGACTTGATTTGCGCGGAAGAGGGTTGTTTACGTGCTGCAGTCGGTCAAGGTTCCGTTTGGGTGATTGATCCCATTGACGGTACCAATAACTTTGTCGCTCAGCAGGAAGATTTTGCCGTGATGTTGGCTTATTTTGAAAATGGGGTTGGCAAATTTGGCATCATCTATGATGTCATGAAAGGTGATTGTTACCATGGTGGTGGTGCCTTTCCTCCTTGCCGCAATAATGAGCCCTTACCGCCTTTTAAAAAGAAACCTCTTCAAGAATTTTTAGTTGCCGGCAACTCAGGTATGTTTGAAAGCAATGAGTGGGGATTGGGTGATTTGGGTCGAGCAGCGTTGGGTGTCCGTGTCTACGGCAGTGCGGCCATTAGTTTTGCCAAGGTTTTATCAGGTCGTCTTCTGACTTATATTACCTATCTGCAGCCATGGGATTACGCTTCGGCCAGTATCTTAGGGGAAAGTCTGGGTTATCGCCTTCTTACGGTATCGGGTGAGCCCGCTGATTTTAAAACGCGTCAGCCTGTCATGATGGTGCCAATCGAGATGCAAGAAGAGATTCAGTCTTATATCTACGAAAGGAAAGAGAACTAAATGCAATTTCCAGAAGGATTTGTTGAAAAATATGAAGCGATACTAGAAGACGAGGCAAGAGACTTTCTTGCCTCTTTTAAACAAGAAGCAGTTTCGGCTTTTCGGGTCAATCCCTTAAAAGAAAGTCAGTTATCGTTTGCAGATGCTATTCCCCATACACCTTGGGGGTATTATGGTAAGGTTTCTGGAAAGTCACCAGAGCATGTGACCGGTCTCGTTTATTCGCAAGAGCCTGCAGCCCAAATGGTGGCCCAGGTGGCTCAACCAAGTCCTGGTATGAAGGTCTTAGACTTGGCGGCAGCACCAGGTGGAAAATCCACTCAACTAGCAGCTTATCTGGCTAATCAAGGAGTCCTTGTCTCCAACGAAATTTCAAGTAAGCGTGCTAAGATTTTAGTGGAAAATATGGAGCGATTTGGAGCGACAAACGTTGTCGTGACCAATGAGTCTGCTGATCGCTTGGCCAAGATTTTTAAAGGTTACTTTGATGTGATTGTCCTTGATGCACCTTGCTCGGGTGAAGGAATGTTTCGTAAGCAGCCAGATGCCGTGGATTATTGGAGTACCGATTATCCTAGCCAATGTGCCAGTCTCCAAAGAGAAATTTTAGAAGATGCAGTGAGCATGCTTGCAGAAGGTGGCCGTTTAGTCTATTCGACCTGTACTTGGGCACCTGAGGAAAATGAAGAAATCGTCCACTGGTTGCTGGATACTTATGAATTTGAATTGCTTCCAGTTGAGCATGTGAACGGTATGGTAGCAGGAATTGATCTTCCTGAAACGTCTCGAATGTACCCTCATCATTTCAAGGGAGAAGGCCAGTTTGTTGCCCACCTGCAGTTTAAGGGACAAAATCCAGCACCTAAATTCAAAGCTAGCAAGAGCAATCTCAGTCGTGAACAACTGGCCTTGTGGCATGATTTTGCCCAAAAACACTTGCAGATCAATCTAACTGGTATCTTGCAGACTTTTGGAGATCAGCTCTATCTCTTGCCAGAGATGCTACCGGATCTAGGCAAACTCAAAATTGCCCGAAATGGACTTCATCTGGGGACTTTTAAAAAGAAACGCTTTGAACCAAGCTTTGCTCTGGGATTAGCCTTGAAACCAAGCCAAGTACTTCAAAGTGTCGAAATCAATGATGAGGACTTTGTAAAATATGTAGCTGGCGAGACTGTTCAATTGTCTGAAGCTCGACCAAATGGATGGTACCAAGTTGTGGTTCAAGGAAACGGATTAGGCTTTGCCAAGGTAACGGGAAATGTTTTGAAAAATTATTATCCAAAAGGACTCAGATTCAGGTGAAAAAGCTAGTCAAAGAGCCTATTCTATGTTATAGTGGAAGTATGAGTTTTTTCTGATAGTCTTTCATTATTACTTATATTATACGATGGAATTGTCCGCTCCTAAGAATGACTAGATAAAATAAAGCGGGACAATCATTGATGATAATTGGATGATCAGGACAAACGGAAGAAATCAGAACATTTATCATTATGTTCAAGGAGAATAACAGTGAAAAAAAGAAAAAAGCTCGTCATGTCTCTTGCAGCTCTTTTGATGGCAGGTTCTCTAGCAGGATGTGCTAGCTGGATTGATCGTGGAGAATCCATGACAGCCGTTGGTTCAACTGCTCTTCAGCCTCTTGTCGAAGCGGCAGCAGATGAATTCGGTTCTAGAAACATCGGAAAAACAGTTAATGTTCAAGGTGGAGGATCGGGTACAGGACTTTCCCAAGTCCAGTCTGGAGCAGTTGACATCGGGAACTCTGACGTCTTTGCAGAGGAAAAAGAAGGAATCGATGCTTCAGCCCTAGTAGACCACAAGGTTGCAGTGGCTGGTCTTGCAGTGATTGTAAACAAAGAAGTGGATGTAGAAAATCTCACAACCGAGCAACTTCGCAAAATCTTTACAGGTGAAGTGACCAACTGGAAAGAAGTTGGGGGCAAAGACCTGGCCATTTCAATCATCAACCGAGCAGCAAGTTCTGGTTCAAGAGCGACGTTTGATACGGTCGTTATGAATGGCCAAGCGGCAATGCAGAGCCAAGAACAGGATTCTAACGGGATGGTCAAGTCCATTGTATCCCAAACGCCTGGAGCCATTTCTTACCTGGCTTTTGCCTATGTAGATGACTCCGTGAAAAGCATGAAACTGAATGGGTATGAACCTACGTCTGAAAATGTAACGACCAACAACTGGCCTTTGTGGTCTTATGAACATATGTACACACTTGGTCAACCAAATGACTTAGCTGCTGAATTCCTGAACTTCGTCCTCTCAGATGAAGCCCAAAATGGAATTGTTAAGGGCATGGGCTATATCTCTATCAATGAAATGAAAGTCCAAAAGGATGCTTCAGGTACCGTTACAGCAGTAGAAGGAGGTCAATAATGAATCAAGAAGAATTATCTAAAAAATTACTCTCTCCTTCAAAGAACTCTCGCCTTGAGAAGTTTGGTAAAGGTTTGACCTTCACTTGCCTTTCTTTGATTGTCATCATTGTGGCCATGATTTTGATTTTTGTAGCCCAAAAAGGCTTATCGACCTTCTTTGTCAATGGGGTCAACATCTTTGATTTCCTTTTTGGACAAACTTGGAATCCTTCAGGGAAACAATTTGGTGCCCTTCCGATGATTTTGGGTTCCTTTATTGTGACGATTTTATCAGCCCTCATCGCAACACCCTTTGCTATTGGTGCTGCAGTCTTTATGACAGAAGTATCACCAAAGGGTGCAAAGATTTTGCAACCGGCCATTGAACTCCTCGTCGGTATTCCTTCAGTCGTCTATGGATTTATCGGTTTGCAAGTTGTGGTGCCTTTTGTCCGTAGCGTCTTTGGTGGAACTGGTTTTGGGATCTTGTCAGGGATTTTCGTTCTCTTTGTCATGATCCTACCAACTGTAACCTTTATGACAACAGACAGCTTGCGTGCTGTTCCTCGTCATTACCGTGAAGCCAGTTTAGCTATGGGAGCCACTCGTTGGCAAACCATCTGGCGTGTGACCTTGAAAGCAGCACGTTCAGGTATTTTCACTGCAGTGGTCTTTGGGATGGCGCGTGCCTTCGGTGAAGCCCTTGCTATTCAGATGGTGGTCGGAAACTCAGCAGTTATCCCAACCTCGCTAACAACACCAGCTGCGACCTTGACATCTGTATTGACTATGGGTATCGGAAATACCGTCATGGGAACGGTTGATAATAACGTTCTCTGGTCATTGGCCTTAGTATTGCTCTTGATGAGTTTGGCCTTTAACAGTGTGATTAAATTGATTACGAAAGAAAGAGGAAAGAAAAACTATGCACGCTAAGAAATTAGATAAACTTGCAACAGCTGTCCTCTACACCATCGCGGGTATCATCGTGGCCATCTTGGCATCCTTGATTCTCTATATCTTGGTGAGAGGGTTACCGCATATCTCTTGGTCTTTCTTGACTGGGAAATCCTCCTCTTATCAAGCAGGTGGGGGTATCGGGATTCAGCTCTACAATTCCTTCTTCCTTTTGGTCATTACCTTGATCATTTCTGTTCCCCTGTCTATGGGAGCTGGTGTTTTCCTTGCTGAGTATGCTAAAAAAGGACCTGTGACTAATTTTATTCGTACCTGTATTGAGATTTTGTCTTCTCTACCATCAGTCGTTGTGGGTCTCTTTGGTTACTTGATTTTTGTAGTCCAGTTTGAGTATGGATTTTCAATCATTTCAGGTGCCTTGGCCTTGACGGTCTTTAACCTCCCTCAGATGACTCGAAATGTTGAGGACAGTTTAAAACACGTTCACCATACGCAACGTGAAGCTGGTCTGGCCCTTGGAATTTCTCGTTGGGAGACTGTGGTCCATGTTGTCATTCCAGAGGCACTTCCAGGTATCGTAACGGGTGTTGTCTTGGCATCTGGCCGTATCTTTGGTGAGGCCGCCGCTCTTATCTATACGGCAGGACAATCCGCTCCAGCCCTTGACTGGTCTAATTGGAATATCCTTAGTGTTACCAGTCCTATCTCAATCTTCCGTCAAGCAGAAACCTTGGCTGTCCACATTTGGAAGGTCAACAGTGAAGGAACCATTCCTGATGCTACCATTGTATCTGCTGGTTCTGCTGCCGTGCTCCTCATCTTTATCTTGATTTTTAACTTTGGAGCACGCAAACTCGGAAGCTATTTACACAAGAAATTAACCGCTGCCTAAAGGAGAAGCCATGTCAAAATATAACTGGGATGAAAAACATATCATCACTTTCCCTGAAGAAAAAGTGGCCCTCTCTACTAAGGATTTACATGTTTACTATGGTAAAAATGAATCCATCAAGGGCATCGATATGCAATTTGAAAAAAATAAAATCACGGCCTTGATTGGTCCTTCTGGATCAGGAAAATCTACCTATCTTCGCAGTCTCAATCGGATGAATGATACCATTGATATTGCCAAGGTCACAGGCCAAATCCTCTACCGAGGGATTGACGTTAATCGTCCAGAAATCAACGTCTATGAGATGCGCAAGCATATCGGAATGGTCTTTCAACGTCCAAATCCATTTGCCAAGTCTATTTACCACAACATCACTTTTGCTCATGAACGTGCAGGTGTTAAGGATAAGAAAGTACTTGATGAAATTGTAGAAACCTCTCTAAGACAGGCTGCCCTTTGGGATCAGGTCAAAGACGACCTCCACAAATCAGCCTTAATGCTTTCTGGAGGTCAGCAACAACGTCTCTGTATCGCTCGCGCTATCTCTGTTAAGCCAGATATCCTCTTGATGGATGAACCGGCGTCAGCCTTGGATCCGATTGCGACAGCCCAGCTGGAAGAAACCATGTTGGAATTGAAGAAGGACTTTACCATCATCATCGTTACCCACAGTATGCAACAGGCTGCGCGTGCAAGTGACTACACAGGATTTTTCTACTTGGGTGACTTGATTGAGTATGATAAGACATCCAATATTTTCCAAAATGCTAAGTTACAGTCAACAAATGATTATGTAACGGGACACTTTGGTTAGAAAGGAAACGGTATGTCAGAAGCGATTTTACAGGTCTCAGACCTGTCCGTTTATTACAATAAAAAGAAGGCCTTGAATAGTGTTTCCCTTTCTTTCCAACCTAAGGAAATAACGGCCTTGATAGGTCCATCTGGATCAGGAAAGTCCACCCTACTCAAAGCCATCAACCGCATGGGCGATCTAAATCCTGAGGTGACTACAACTGGATCAGTGGTCTATAATGGTCACAATATCTACAGCCCCCGTACCGATACGGTTGAATTGCGTAAGGAAATTGGTATGGTCTTTCAACAGCCCAATCCCTTCCCTATGTCTATCTACGAAAATGTTGTCTATGGGCTGCGTATCAATGGGGTTAAGGATAAACATGTTTTGGATGAAGCAGTAGAAAAGGCCTTGCAACATGCTTCTATCTGGGATGAAGTAAAGGATCGTTTGCATGATTCGGCCATTGGTCTCTCTGGTGGACAACAACAACGTGTTTGTGTTGCTCGTGTCTTAGCAACCAGTCCGAAAATCATCCTCTTAGATGAACCAACTTCAGCTTTGGATCCTATTTCTGCAGGTAAGATTGAGGAAACCTTGTATGGTCTGAAAGATAAATACACCATGCTCTTGGTAACGCGTTCGATGCAACAAGCCTCACGTATCTCTGATAAAACAGGATTTTTCCTAGATGGGGATTTGATCGAGTTTAATGATACGAAGAAGATGTTCCTAGAGCCACAAAACAAGGAAACAGAAGATTATATTACAGGAAAATTTGGATAAGGAGTTGAATGATGTTACGATCTCAATTTGAAGAAGATTTGGAGAAATTGCACAACCAGTTCTATGCTATGGGACAAGAAGTGCTCTCACAGATCAATCGTACAGTGCGTGCCTTTGTTACGCATGACCGTGATTTGGCAAAAGAAGTCATCGAAGACGATGCAGAAGTAAATGAATATGAAGTGAAGTTGGAAAAGAAATCATTTGAAATGATCGCCCTCCAACAACCTGTTTCGCAAGACCTTCGTACCGTCTTGACCGTTCTCAAGGCAGTGTCAGACGTGGAACGCATGGGAGATCATGCAGTGTCTATCGCTGAGGCGACCATTCGTATGAAGGGGGAGCAACGTATCCCTTCTGTTGAAGAAGAAATCAAAAAGATGGGACGCGACGTGAAAAATTTCGTCGAAGCAGCCCTAGATCTCTATCTCAACGGTTCTGTGGATCAAGCCTACGAAGTAGCGGCGATGGATGAAAAAATCAACCATTACTTTGATAGCATCCGAGATTTGGCAACAGAAGAAATTAGGAAAAATCCTGAAGCTATAGTTACAGGCCGTGATTACTTCCAAGTCATTTCTTTCTTGGAACGTATTGGAGACTACGCAAAAAATATCTGTGAATGGGTTGTTTACTTTGAAACAGGTAAGATTGTCGAATTATAAGAAACGGTTTAAATATACAGAAGAAAAGGCTGATTAAAATAAATCAGTCTTCTTTTTTATGAAAAGAATTGTTTTACAATCAAAATCTCTAAAAGGGTTGACAACTATTTTTAAAAGAGTTATAATTATTCAGAATTAACAGAAAGGTCGTTTATTTATGAAGTTTAAGAAATGGATATTAGTTGTGTGTAGTATGCTTGCCAGCATGATTTTAGTAGCTTGCCAGTCAGGAACGGATAGTTCCCAGTCTGCTGTGGATGCTATCAAACAAAAAGGGAAGCTAGTTGTGGCGACTAGCCCAGACTATGCGCCGTTTGAATTCCAAGTCTTGGTAGATGGTAAAAACCAAGTGGTTGGTGCAGATATTGATATGGCTCAAGCAATTGCAGACGAGCTTGGGGTTAAACTTGAAATCTCTAGCATGAGTTTTGACAATGTCTTGACCAGTCTTCAAACTGGAAAGGCTGACTTGGCTATTGCAGGTATTAGTGCTACAGATGAGAGAAAGGAAGTCTTTGACTTTTCAATCCCTTACTATGAAAACAAAATGAGCTTCTTGGTTAGAAAAGCCGATTTAGACAAATACAAGGATATTTCAAGCCTCGCAAGTGCCAATATCGCAGCTCAAAAGGGAACTGTGCCAGAAACCATGGTCAAGGAACAATTGCCAAATGCCCAGTTGACATCCTTGACCAATATGGGGGAAGCAGTCAATGAATTGCAGGCTGGAAAAGTGGATGCTGTTCATATGGATGAACCAGTTGCTCTTAGCTACGCAGGTAAAAACTCAGACCTTGTTGTTGCATCTGTTAACTTGACGATGAAAGATGGCGAAGCCAATGCTGTTGCTATCAAGAAGGATCAGTCAGACTTGAAAGCTGTAGTCGATAAGGTTATCCAAAAACTAAAAGATGACGGAACCTATCAAACTTATCTTGAAAAGGCTGCGAAACTAACAGAAGTTGAACAATAAGAAAAAGCAGAGTTGGACTTTAATCCAATTCTGCTTTTATGTATTCTAATAGCTCTTCTAGATTTTCGAGAGAGACTTTGGCGAACTGATAAGGGCAGGTGTCCAAATAAGCCTTCTCAAAAAAGTCTAGTTTGAGTGAGCTGTGTTTCAAACTGGCAATCTTAGGATAGTGTCTCAAATCAAGGAGAAGACCATCGTGTAGAGGATAGTGGGGCAAGGGACAGGTGTTTCCTTCAAGCATTTTTTTTATCCGAGCCTGATAGTTTTCCTGAAGGGTCAGTCTGGCCAGTCGATTTTTTTCAAATAACTGGCTATCGATGTAAAGAGAAAGAGCCTTTTGCATGATGAGATTGCTATCATAGTCTAGGATATTTTTGTAGGAAACAAAGGCCTCTTTTAGGGCATTTGGGAGAATGAGGGCGGTAATACGAAGGGCTGGAAAGAGACTGGTTGAGAAGGACTTGATATAAATGACGCGATCCTCAGTATCCAGATAGTGGAAGGTTTGTCCCTTTTTAGAGTCTAAGTCACCTAGATAATCATCCTCGACGATATATACACCATACTGGTTTGCTAGATCCAGAATGGCCCTTTTTTCCTGATCAGAATAGGAATGGCCAAGAGGATAGTGGAAACGAGGAATGGTATAGAAAAACTTGATTTTCCCAGATTTAAACTGTTCTTCCAGTTCTTCAAGGTCAATGCCATCAATACGGCGTTCAATGGTCTGGTAGGCCAATCCCTGAGCGACCAAGAGGCGATTCATCCGGTGGTAGGTCGGCTGTTCGACCAAAATCTCCTCTCCCTGGCTCGGAAAGTTAATCTGAGAAAGGATAAAGAGAGCTTGCTGGGTGCCAGAAGTTAGAACCAGTTGATCGGGTTTACAGTAGAGGGCTTGGTCAAAGAGGAGTTGATGGACAGATTGTCTGAGTTCCTCAAGACCTTCTTGGTTGTCATAGTAGTTGAAGAGGTAGTTTTCTCGGCCTATCAGGGTTTCGTTGACGCAGAGTCGGAAGTCGTCATAGGCACTGGCATGTTCGTCAGTGACTTCGATTTCCAAGTCTTGGTGCTGTCCTTGTTCCAGAACATAGTAGCCACTTTGGGGTTTGGCATAGAGGTATTGTTCATGGCGTAATTCCAGCAGGGCTCGTTGGATAGTGTCCTTGCTACAGTGGAAGTCTTGGCTCAGTTGACGGATAGAGGGAAGTCGGCTACCTGTTGGAAATTTTCCTGATTCGATACCTTTTTTGAGAAAGGAAACGACTGCTTGGTATTTACTTTCTTTCTTCATTCCAGACCTCCGTTGATTTTGTTACATTGTACCTTTTTTTTGCCTCCTTTGCAATGGGAAAAGCATTCCCCCTTTCACAACTAGGAGCAAATGTGGTATACTTAGAAAGTATGATGATTCATTGAAAAGAAGATAAGAAAGAGAATGGATAGAAAAGTGCAGGAACCGGTAAAATTATTTCAATACAATACTCTGGGTGCTCTAATGGCAGGTCTCTATGGTGGAACCATGACAGTGGGAGAATTGCTGGAACATGGTGACCTTGGTTTGGGAACCCTTGATTCGATTGATGGGGAGTTGATTGTCCTTGATGGCAAGGCTTATCAAGCCAAGGGATCTGGTCAAACGCCTGAAATCGTTGAGGTGGCAGCGGATGCTCTAATTCCCTATGCAGCAGTAGTTCCTCATCAGGCAGAAGTGATTTTTCGTCAGCGCTTTGAGATGACGGACAAGGAATTGGAAAAACGAATTGAGTCCTACTATGATGGGGAAAATCTTTTTCGTTCCATCAAGATTCATGGCGAATTTTCACAAATGCATGTGCGGATGATTCCTAAATCCACACCTGATACCAAGTTTGCTGATGTCGCGACACACCAACCTGAATATAGCCGTGAAAATGTATCGGGAACCATTGTTGGATTTTGGACACCGGAGATTTTCCATGGGGTGAGTGTTGCAGGCTACCATTTGCATTTTATCTCAGATGATTTGACCTTTGGTGGGCATGTGATGGACTTTGTTATCAAAGAAGGAATGATTGAGGTTGGGGCAGTCGACCAGTTGGACCAACGTTTTCCAGTCCAAGATCGCCAGTATTTATTTGCCAAATTTAACGTTGACGAGATGAAGAAAGATATTGATAAGTCAGAATAGGAGAAAAAGATGACAGTACATATTATCCTCACCATGATCGCTTTAGTTCTCATTCTAGTAGGTGGAACTTGGTATGCCAAAAAACGGTTTAAAATCTCTCTTGCAGTGATGGGCTTGGGGGCAATCGCATTTTTTGTTTCTTCTCAAGTGTTAGAGAAGATGGTTCACCTTCTGATACTCCATCCGCAAAAAGATGGAACCATTCCGCTTATGCAGGAGCAGCCTTTCTTATACGTCCTTTATGGGATTACCATGGCTGCCCTCTTTGAGGAAACAGCTCGTCTTGTCTTTTTTAAATGGTTGGAGAAAAAAAGAAAGCTAGAAGATCGAGATGCTTTGGCTTATGGTTTGGGACATGGGGGCTTGGAGATGCTCTATCTCGGAATGGGAAGCTTGATCAGTTTGTTGATTCTCTTTTCACTCATCCAGTCTTCAAATACTGATGTAGCCAATCTCCTTCCAAAGTCTACACTTGAAACGGTCCAGTCTCTTTCTGTATGGCAGGTTTATTTACTAGGAGTTGAACGTGTGCTTGCCTTAGTTTTCCAAATCGGTCTTTCCATCTGGGTCTATCAAAGTGTCCGTCAAAAGAAATGGATCTACCTCCTTGCTGCCTATGGTTTGCATGCCTTGTTTGACTTGGCTCCAGCCTTATCTCAGGTAGGCTGGATTGTAAACCCGCTTCTAGTTGAGTTCATTCTTCTCGTAGAGCTTATAGCCTTTATCTGGCTAACCAAATTTACATTTTGGAAAAAATCATAAAAAGAGGGGTGACCTCTTTTTTTATGTAATGATAAAACAAGCTCTTTTTATGGTCGTCAAATGTCTCTAAAAATGGTATAATGGAATGAATTTTGAAAAAGGAAGAGTGACATGTCAGTAAAAGAAAAAATGCTTGAAATCCTAGAAGGAATCGATATTCGTTTTAAAGAACCCTTGAAGACCTATACCTATACCAGGGTAGGAGGTCGAGCGGATTATCTAGTTTTGCCACGAAATCGCTATGAGATGGCTCGTGTCGTCCAATTTGCCAATCAAGAAAATATTCCTTGGATGGTGCTTGGGAATGCCAGCAATATCATCGTTCGTGAAGGTGGAATCCGTGGTTTTGTCATCTTGTGTGATAAGCTTAATAACGTTTCGGTTGATGGCTATACCATCGAAGCGGAAGCAGGAGCGAACTTGATCGAAACAACACGTATTGCCCTCCGTCATAGTTTGACTGGTTTTGAGTTTGCTTGTGGGATTCCTGGAAGCATCGGAGGAGCTGTCTTTATGAATGCGGGAGCCTATGGAGGAGAGATTGCTCATATCTTGCAGTCTTGTCAAATTTTGACCAAGGAAGGGGAAATCGAGACCTTATCTGCCAAGAATTTGGCTTTTGGTTACCGCCATTCAGCTATTCAGGATTCTGGGGCTGTTGTTTTGTCAGCTAAATTTGCCCTAGCTCCAGGAAATCACCAGGTTATCAAGCAAGAAATGGACCGCTTGACGCACCTACGTGAACTCAAACAACCATTAGAATACCCATCTTGTGGTTCAGTCTTTAAGCGTCCAGTTGGGCATTTTGCAGGACAGCTGATTTCAGAAGCTGGCTTGAAAGGCTATCGTATCGGTGGTGTGGAAGTATCTGAAAAGCATGCCGGTTTCATGATCAATGTTGCTGACGGAACGGCCAAAGACTACGAAGACTTGATCCAATCTGTTATCGAAAAAGTCAAGGAACACTCAGGTGTCACCCTTGAGAGAGAAGTCCGAATCTTGGGTGAGAAGGAATAAGGTTGGGGTAGAAAAGTTGCTGCTATAACCATTGTAAAGGGGGTGAAAGCCTATCGTTAGTGAAAATGTATGTAGGCAGTTTAATCTCCTACACGAGGTAGTAGCGGCCTGACAGAGCCCTGATCTGTTAATTTATGAAAAAGAAGGAATTTATGACAATTGAAAAAACCAATTATTGAATTCAAAAACGTCTCTAAAGTTTTTGAAGACAGCAACACCAAGGTTCTCAAAGATATCAACTTTGAGTTGGAAGAAGGGAAATTCTACACCCTTCTAGGCGCATCTGGTTCAGGGAAATCAACCATCCTAAACATTATTGCAGGTTTACTGGATGCGACGACTGGAGATATTTTGCTGGACGGTGTTCGTATCAACGACATCCCAACCAACAAACGAGACGTCCATACGGTCTTCCAATCCTATGCCTTGTTTCCACATATGAATGTGTTTGAAAATGTTGCCTTTCCGCTCCGCTTGCGCAAGATTGACAAGAAAGAAATCGAGAAACGCGTAGCGGAAGTTCTCAAGATGGTTCAGTTGGAAGGTTACGAAAAACGTTCCATTCGTAAACTCTCTGGAGGACAACGTCAGCGTGTGGCTATTGCCCGTGCTATCATCAACCAACCCCGTGTGGTTTTGTTGGATGAACCTTTATCAGCGCTGGACTTGAAATTAAGAACAGACATGCAGTACGAACTGCGTGAACTGCAACAACGATTGGGCATTACCTTTGTTTTTGTCACTCACGATCAGGAAGAAGCGCTTGCCATGAGTGACTGGATTTTCGTTATGAATGATGGCGAGATTGTCCAGTCTGGAACACCTGTGGATATCTACGATGAGCCGATTAACCATTTTGTTGCAACCTTTATCGGTGAGTCAAATATCTTGCCAGGAACCATGATTGAGGACTACTTGGTTGAGTTTAACGGCAAACGCTTTGAAGCGGTCGATGGTGGGATGAAGCCAAATGAACCTGTTGAGGTCGTGATTCGTCCAGAGGACTTGCGGATTACCCTTCCTGAAGAAGGCAAGCTCCAAGTTAAGGTCGATACCCAGCTCTTCCGTGGGGTTCACTATGAAATTATCGCCTATGACGAACTTGGAAATGAATGGATGATCCACTCAACCCGTAAGGCCATTGTTGGTGAGGAAATCGGTCTGGACTTTGAACCAGAAGATATCCACATCATGCGTCTCAACGAAACCGAAGAAGAGTTCGATGCTCGTATCGAAGAATACGTAGAAATCGAAGAGCAAGAAGCAGGTCTGATTAACGCGATCGAGGAGGAAAGAGATGAAGAAAACAACCTCTAAACTCTTTGTAGTGCCCTATATGCTTTGGATTGTCCTCTTTGTCCTCGCACCCTTGGTCTTGATTTTCGGTCAATCCTTTTTCAACATTGAAGGGCAGTTTAGTTTAGAAAACTATAAATCTTACTTTGCGTCACAAAACTTGACCTACCTCAAAATGAGCTTCAACTCTGTGCTCTATGCTGGGATTGTAACTCTAGTGACACTTCTTATCAGCTATCCAACAGCCCTCTTTTTGACTCGTCTCAAGCACCGTCAACTCTGGCTCATGCTGATTATCTTGCCGACATGGATCAATCTCCTCCTCAAGGCCTATGCCTTTATAGGAATTTTTGGTCAGAATGGGTCTATTAACCAATTCTTGGAATTTATCGGAATCGGTTCGCAACAGTTGCTCTTTACGGATTTCTCCTTTATTTTTGTCGCAAGCTACATCGAGCTTCCCTTTATGATTTTGCCGATTTTCAATGTCTTGGATGATATGGATAACAATCTCATCAATGCCAGCTATGACCTCGGTGCGACCAAGTGGGAAACTTTCCGCCACGTTATCTTCCCTCTGTCTATGAACGGGGTGCGAAGCGGAGTCCAATCTGTCTTTATCCCGAGTTTGAGTCTCTTCATGTTGACCCGTTTAATTGGTGGGAACCGAGTGATTACTTTGGGGACTGCCATCGAGCAGAACTTCCTGACCAATGATAACTACGGTATGGGGTCAACTATCGGTGTTGTTCTTATCCTAACCATGTTTATCACCATGTGGGTGACTAAGGAAAGGAGAGAACGATGAAAAAATTTGCCAATCTCTACCTAGCCTTTGTCTTCATCATCCTATATTTGCCAATCTTTTACTTGATTGGCTATGCCTTTAATGCAGGGGATGATATGAACAGCTTTACAGGCTTTAGCTTGAGCCATTTTCAAACCATGTTTGGTGATGGTCGTCTCATGTTAATCCTCACCCAAACCTTTTTCTTGGCCTTTCTATCAGCCTTGATTGCGACCATTATCGGGACTTTCGGAGCTATCTATATCTACCAGTCTCGTAAGAAATACCAAGAAGCCTTTTTATCACTCAATAATATCCTCATGGTTGCACCCGACGTTATGATTGGTGCCAGCTTCTTGATTCTTTTTACCCAGCTTAAGTTTTCACTTGGATTTTTGACGGTTCTATCTAGTCACGTGGCCTTTTCCATCCCTATCGTGGTCTTGATGGTCTTGCCTCGTCTCAAGGAAATGAATGATGATATGATTCACGCGGCCTATGACCTTGGTGCCAGCCAGTTTCAAATGTTTAAGGAAATCATGCTTCCTTACCTGACACCGTCTATCATTGCAGGTTATTTCATGGCCTTTACCTACTCGCTGGATGACTTTGCCGTGACCTTCTTTGTAACAGGAAATGGCTTTTCGACCCTGTCAGTTGAGATCTACTCCCGTGCTCGGAAGGGGATTTCACTGGAAATCAATGCCCTATCTGCCCTTGTCTTTCTCTTTAGTATTATCCTAGTTGTAGGTTATTACTTTATCTCACGTGAGAAGGAGGAGCAAGCATGAAAAAACTCTATTCATTTTTAGCAGGAATCGTAGCCATTATCCTGATCTTGTGGGGAATTGCGACTCATTTAGATAGTAAAATCAATAGTCGAGATAGTCAAAAATTGGTTATCTACAACTGGGGAGACTATATCGATCCAGAACTCTTGGAGCAATTCACTGAAGAGACAGGAATCCAAGTCCAGTATGAGACCTTTGACTCCAACGAAGCCATGTATACCAAAATCAAGCAGGGTGGAACGACCTACGATATTGCCATCCCGAGTGAGTACATGATCAACAAGATGAAGGATGAAGACCTCTTAGTACCTCTTGATTATTCAAAAATTGAAGGGATTGAAAATATCGGACCAGAGTTCCTCAACCAGTCTTTTGACCCAGGCAATAAATTCTCCATTCCTTACTTCTGGGGAACCTTGGGAATTGTCTACAATGAAACCATGGTAGAGGAGGCGCCTGAGCATTGGGATGACCTCTGGAAGCCAGAGTACAAGGATTCCATCATGCTCTTTGATGGGGCGCGTGAGGTGCTGGGATTCGGACTTAACTCACTTGGTTACAGCCTCAACTCCAAGGATCCTCAGCAGTTGGAAGAGACAGTGGATAAGCTCTATAAACTGACTCCAAATATCAAGGCCATTGTGGCGGACGAGATGAAGGGTTACATGATCCAGAACAATGCTGCTATTGGTGTGACCTTCTCAGGAGAAGCCAGCCAGATGTTGGAGAAAAATCCTAACCTCAAGTATGTCGTTCCGACAGAAGCAAGTAACCTCTGGTTTGATAACATGGTCATTCCAAAAACCGTGAAAAACCAAGATGCGGCCTATGCCTTTATCAACTTTATGTTGAAACCCGAAAATGCTCTCAAAAATGCCGAGTATGTGGGCTATTCAACACCAAACCTACCAGCTAAGGAAATGCTCCCAGAGGAGACCAAGGAAGACAAATCTTTCTATCCAGACGCTGATACCATGAAACACCTAGAAGTTTATGAGAAATTCGACCATAAATGGACAGGCAAATATAGCGATCTCTTCCTACAATTTAAGATGTATCGGAAGTAGAAGTTAGCAGACACGAAACGAATCAGTTAAGCTGGTTCGTTTTTTTAATAGAAGTTAACTTTTACAGCCTTATCTTTTTCTATTCGAGTTGCTTATTTGCTTGCCTAGTAGTATACTAAGTTTATACGAATAGAAAGCGGTAACAAAGATGAAAATATCTACTTTTTTCAAAAAAAGTTATTGGCCAACCTTTTTGATTGTTCAACAAACAGCTATACTAATCCATTTAAAGGATGGCTTGGATAGACAATACCTAACAACGGATTCCATATATTTGGTGATAGGGTACTTTATATTTGTAAATATTTTCGAAGCTATCTTTAGCAATTCAAAACTTTGGGATAAAAGTTGGGATAAAAAGAGTGATAGCAGTAAGAAAAAATATATTCTGAAAAAGTAATCTGAGATGTAGGGAATGGGTCTGATTCAATGGAGATGATTCCCAGTTGACGCAGAACTCAAAAAACGATATAATAAGAAAGTTGAGAATTGATTTTCAGTTGTCTTAGTCCAGAGAATTGGCGGTGCTGCAAGCCATCTAAGCTAGGAAGTCATGCTACTCAATCAGACAATTGCATAAGAATAAGAGAATGACAAGTTCATTGAATGAAGGTGGTACCGCGGTTTTTCGCCCTTCGTGATATGGACTTGTCTTTTGATTTTTGGAGGTGTTTATGAAGACATTTCTTGTCAAACAAAAGTTTCGTCTTGGAGGCGAACGTTTTGATATCAAGGATGACAGAGGAGTAGTGAACTATCAAGTGGAGGGATCTTTCTTCCAAATTCCTAAGACCTTTACCATCTATGACGCCTATGGTGAGCAAGTCAGTGAGATTAGTAAAGAATTTTTCACCTTGCTTCCTCGCTTTACTATTCAGCTACGAAACGGTTCCAATTTCGTTATTCGTAAGAAGTTGACCTTCTTTCGAGATAAGTATGAGTTTGACAATCTGGGGCTTCGTATCGAGGGCAATATCTGGGATTTGAATTTCAAATTGCTGGATGATCGTGACCAAGTGATTGCCGAGATTCGGAAAGAGATTTTCCATTTGACCTCAACTTACACCGTAACCGTCTATGAAGACTCTTATGCAGACCTAGTCATTTCCCTCTGTGTCGCGATTGACTATGTGGAGATGCTGGAAAGCCAATCAAATTAAACAAGTAAATAAGGAGATATTATGAAACAACTATCTAGTGCTCAAGTACGCCAAATGTGGCTAGATTTCTGGGCAAGCAAAGGTCACTCTGTAGAACCATCAGTCAGCTTGGTTCCTGTAAATGACCCAACTCTTTTGTGGATTAACTCTGGGGTAGCAACCCTTAAGAAATACTTTGACGGAACCATTATCCCTGAAAATCCACGTATTACCAATGCGCAAAAAGCTATCCGTACTAACGATATTGAAAATGTAGGGAAAACTGCGCGTCACCATACCATGTTTGAAATGTTGGGGAACTTCTCAATCGGAGATTACTTCCGTGACGAAGCCATCACATGGGCTTATGAGCTTTTGACAAGCCCAGAATGGTTTGATTTTCCAGCTGAAAAACTCTACATGACCTACTATCCAGATGATAAAGATTCTTACAACCGCTGGATTGAAGTAGGAGTGGACCCAAGCCACTTGATCCCAATCGAAGACAACTTCTGGGAAATCGGTGCGGGACCTTCTGGACCTGATACAGAAATCTTCTTTGACCGTGGAGAAGCCTTTGACCCAGAAAATATTGGTCTTCGCCTGCTTGCAGAGGATATCGAAAACGACCGTTACATCGAAATCTGGAACATCGTTTTGTCACAATTCAACGCTGATCCAGCTGTTCCTCGTAGTGAGTACAAGGAATTGCCACACAAGAATATTGATACGGGTGCTGGTTTGGAGCGTTTGGTGGCAGTTATCCAAGGGGCTAAGACAAACTTTGAAACAGACCTCTTCATGCCAATCATCCGTGAAGTTGAGAAATTGTCTGGTAAGGTTTATGACCAAGATGGCGACAACATGAGCTTCAAGGTCATTGCTGACCATATCCGTTCTCTTTCATTTGCCATCGGTGATGGTGCCCTTCCTGGAAATGAAGGTCGTGGTTATGTCCTTCGCCGTCTCCTCCGTCGCGCGTCTATGCACGGTCAAAAATTGGGTATCAACGAGCCTTTCCTTTACAAACTCGTTCCAACTGTTGGAAAAATCATGGAAAGCTACTACCCAGAAGTGCTTGAAAAATGTGACTTTATCGAGAAAATCGTGAAGAGCGAGGAAGAGTCATTTGCCCGTACTCTTCACTCAGGTCAACATTTTGCCCAAGGTATCGTAGCAGACCTGAAAGCCAAAGGTCAAAACGTTATCGCGGGGCAAGATGTCTTCAAACTCTACGATACATATGGATTCCCAGTTGAATTGACTGAAGAAATCGCTGAAGAAGCTGGTATGACTGTGGACCGTGAAGGTTTTGAAGCAGCCATGAAAGAACAGCAAGAACGCGCGCGTGCGTCAGCTGTTAAGGGTGGTTCAATGGGTATGCAAAATGAAACCCTTCAAAACATCACTGTAGAAAGTGTCTTCAACTACAATGCTAGCCAATTGTCTTCTAAGTTGGTGGCTATCGTGGCTGACAATGCAGAAGTAGAAGCTGTTTCTGAAGGAACTGCCTCTCTTATCTTTGCGGAAACTCCATTCTATGCTGAAATGGGTGGACAAGTAGCTGACCACGGTCAAATCTTGGACGCTGCTGGAAATGTCGTGGCTACTGTGATAGATGTTCAAAAAGCACCAAATGGCCAAGCTCTTCATACTGTTGAAGTTCTTGCTCCTCTTGCTTTGAACCAAGAATACACCTTGGCTATCGATACCAACCGTCGTCATCGTGTTATGAAAAACCACACTGCGACTCACTTGCTCCATGCGGCTCTTCACAATATCCTTGGCCACCATGCGACACAAGCAGGATCTCTGAACGAAGTAGAATTTCTTCGCTTTGACTTTACTCACTTCCAAGCTGTGACTCCTGAAGAGTTGCGCGCCATTGAACAGCAAGTCAATGAGAAGATTTGGGAAGCCATCGCAGTGGAAACTGTTGAGACAGATATTGACACGGCTAAAGAAATGGGAGCTATGGCCCTCTTTGGTGAGAAATATGGTAAAGAAGTCCGCGTTGTGACCATCGGTGACTACTCTATTGAGCTTTGTGGTGGTACCCACGTTGGCAACACTTCTGAAATTGGCCTCTTCAAGATTGTCAAAGAAGAAGGGATTGGTTCAGGAACTCGTCGTATCTTGGCAGTGACTGGTAAAGAAGCCTTTGAAGCCTACCGTGAACAAGAAGACGCTCTTAAAGCTGTTGCATCAACTCTTAAAGCACCTCAACTCAAGGAAGTACCTCACAAGGTTGAAGGCCTTCAAGAGCAACTCCGTCAATTGCAAAAAGAAAATGCAGAATTGAAGGAAAAAGCAGCAGCTGCAGCGGCAGGTGATGTCTTTAAGGATGTGAAGGAAGTCAACGGACACCGTTACATTGCAAGCCAAGTTTCTGTATCAGATGCAAGTGCCCTTCGTACCTTTGCGGATAACTGGAAACAAAAAGACTACTCTGATGTGCTTGTCCTAGTTGCCGCTATTGGTTACAAGGTCAATGTCCTCGTAGCAAGCAAGACTAAAGATGTACACGCAGGAAACTTGGTTAAAGAATTGGCTCCAATCGTCGATGGACGTGGTGGTGGTAAACCAGACATGGCTATGGCAGGAGGAAGCAACCAAGCTAAGATTCAGGACTTGCTGGATGCCGTAGCAGGTAAATTGTAAGACAATAAAGATCTATCCATTAGGGTAGGTCTTTTCTGCATACATAAAAAAGCCAAATCCTAGTGGACTTGGCTTAGTTTTTTAGATCGTATTAACTGCCCAGACACTGACTGAACCCGCTGCTACTGGAAATTCTCCATAACCTTCAGCATTGATAGTGACTTGTGCTGGATGATTTTCAAGGAGGTCAACAAAGGTTTGGTCAGCCCATTCTTGCCCGACAAACATAGACTTGCTGTTTTCTTGGTCGTTTGAGATAAGGACTGCAAGCGGTGATTGATGTTCAGCGCCTGAACGAACCCATCCGATGCAGTTGATATCGTCAAAGTAGTCTGTTTGCTCTCCATAGGCCAAATCTTTTCGGATGGCTAGGAGACGGTCAAGAACTTCTCTGAAATCTTGTTGAGCAAATTGCCCTGAAATGCCATAATAATCTCCGTAAAAGATACATGGAAGCCCATCTTGACGTAATAGAATAAGGGCATAGGCTGCTGGTTTAAACCATTCTTCAACAGTCGATTCGAGGGCCTGTCCTCGTTGGGTATCGTGGTTGTCTACAAAGGTCACAGCCTTATCGGGTTTTAGTTCAACCAAGCTATCTGTGAAAATGTTACGAAGGTCGTAACTTGCTCCAGCATGGCTAGCTTCAAAGAGGTTCTGGTGGAGGCGAACATCGACAAGGTCAAAACGTTCTTCTATTTTCTCGAGATAGTCTAGATTGGCTTCCTTGTCTGGGTTCCAAAATTCCCCAAAAACATAGAAATCTTGACCGTATTTTTCCTTCATATCACGAATGAAATTGCCCATAAAGAAGGAGTCGATGTGCTTAACGGCATCCAAACGGAAACCAGCTACACCAGTCGTTTCCATGAACCAGTCAGCCCAGTCATAGATGTTTTGGATGACTTCAGGGTGCTTAAAGTCTAGGTCGGCATACATGAGGTAGTCGTAGTTACCGTTTTCGTTATCGACCAATTCCTCGTTGGCCCAACCTTTATTGTCTCCTTGGATCAGGTAAATACCAGACTTACGGCGTTTGGCATCGTAGTCTGTACCTGTAAAGTGGTACCAGTGCCAGTGGAAGTCATTGTAGGTATCTTGGCGACCATCGAAAGTAAAGTGAGTCCAGCCATTGATAGTAAAGGGCTCGCTTAATTGAACGGTACGGTCCTCAGGGTCCACTTCAATAACCTGAAAGGCTTCCATAAGATCGGCAGCAGCCTTGTGATTGAGCACCACATCGGCCATAGGTTGAATTCCCTGCGCCTTTAGGGCTTGAATGGCTTGAAGATAATCTTCTTTAAACCCATACTTGGTACGGACAGTCCCTTTTTGGTGAAATTCACCTAGGTCAAAAAGATCGTAAACACCATAGCCGACATCTTTTTCGTTGGTTGCCTTGAAGGCAGGTGGCATCCAGACATGGCTGATGCCAAGGTTTGCTAGGTGCTCTGCGTCATTTGTCAGTCGCGTCCAGTGTTGGCCGTCGTGAGGCAAATACCATTCAAAGTATTGCATAAGTGTCTGATTTTGCATTGTTTTTCCTCTTGCTTATCAATGTTGTGTTTTATTCTACCATAAAGTTTAGAACTAGGCAAACGTTTGCGCAAGATTCTATACTCATTTCTGTTTTTGTCTATTTTTAGCGAATAGAATCTCTCTTTCCATTATAAGGGAAAGGATGTTTTGGTGGAAAAGTAAATGGCATATACTTATTTTAACAAAAATGACACTCAGTAAACTAAAGTACATATGGTTAAACGGTTTCTTTTTTGAGAATTGTCACAAAATTTGCTATAATAGTAGCTATGAATAGAATTAGGGTCAGCAGACGTGTTGAAAAAAAGCTAGCTAAGGGTCTAGTTCTTTTGGAAGCAAGTGATTTAACAGATATTGAACTGACGGATCAGGCAGTAGAAGTTCTTAGTCAAGACGGGAAGTTTTTAGGGAGCGCCTATCTTTCTCAACAGAATAAAGGAATCGGTTGGTTCATCAGCAAGGAAAAGGTTGGTTTCAATCAAGCCTTTTTTGAAATCCTGTTTCGTAAGGCCAAGGAAGCTAGAAAGCCTTATTATCAAGATGACTTGACCACTGCCTTTCGCCTTTTTAACCAAGAGGGGGATGGTTTTGGTGGTCTGACTGTTGATCTCTATGGAGATTATGCTGTCTTTTCTTGGTACAATTCCTTTGTTTACCAGATTCGTGTGCTGATCATAAATGCTTTTAAGGAAGTTTTCCCTGAGGTCTTGGGGGCTTATGAAAAGATTCGTTTTAAAGGTCTAGACTACGAGTCTGCCTATGTTTATGGTGAGGAAGCGCCAGATTACTTTACTGTTCTTGAGAATGGCGTGCTCTATCAAGTCTTTATGAATGATGGCTTGATGACAGGGATTTTCCTAGACCAGCATGAGGTTCGTGGGAGTCTGGTTGACGGTCTAGCCATGGGCAAATCCTTGCTCAATATGTTCTCCTATACGGCTGCCTTTTCAGTTGCTGCAGCTATGGGAGGCGCGAGTGAGACGACTTCTGTCGACTTGGCCAAACGGTCTAGAGAGCTGTCAGAAGCCCATTTTCATGCAAATGGACTTAGCACGGACAATCATCGTTTTATCGTTATGGATGTCTTTGAGTACTTCAAGTATGCCAAGCGAAAAGGCTTGACCTATGATGTGCTTGTTCTTGATCCACCAAGCTTTGCCCGCAATAAAAAACAAACATTCTCTGTAGCTAAGGACTATCACAAGTTGATTTCCCAGAGTCTAGAGATTTTAAATCCGGGAGGCATTATCATTGCCAGTACCAATGCTGCCAATGTTTCCCGCCAGAAATTTACAGAACAAATTGATAAAGGTTTTGCAGGAAGAAGGTATCAGGTCTTGAACCAATATGGTCTTCCAGCAGACTTTGCCTATAATAAAAAAGATGAAAGCAGTAATTACCTCAAGGTGATTAGTATGAAGGTTAGTAGATGAAATTGATCGTTTCAGTGATGCCAAGAAGTATAGAAGAAGCGCAAGAACTGGATGCAACTAGGTATGAAGATGCCGATATCATTGAGTGGCGTGCGGACTTTCTTGCAAAGGACGCTATTTTACAGGTAGCACCTGCTATCTTTGAAAAATTTGCAGGACGCGAACTGGTCTTTACCCTTCGGACTCGCGCTGAGGGAGGAGAAATCGAACTTTCCTCAGAAGAGTATGTTCAAATCATCAAGGAAGTTACTCAACTCTATCAACCGGATTATGTAGATTTTGAGTATTTCAGCTACAAGGATGTTTTTGAGGAAATGTTGGATTTTCCAAATCTTGTTTTGAGTTACCATAATTTCCAGGAGACACCTGAAAACATGATGGAAATTTTGTCTGAGTTGACCAGTCTCTCTCCCAAAGTGGTCAAGGTATCAGTTATGGCCCATACGGAGCAGGATGTTTTAGACCTGATGAACTACACTCGAGGATTTAAGACACTCAACCCTGAGCAAGAGTACGTGACCATTTCCATGGGGAAAATGGGCAAGGTATCCCGTATTACTTCAGATGTGACGGGTTCAAGTTGGTCATTTGCTAGTCTGGATGAAGCGAGTGCCCCAGGTCAGATTTCTCTATCAAACATGAAAAAAATCAGGGAGATTTTGGATGAAGCTTGATGGCTACACACGTATGGCGGCTGTCGTTGCCAATCCCATTAAACACTCTATTTCACCCTTTATCCACAATAGTGCTTTTGAGGCGACAGCTACAAATGGTGTTTATGTGGCATGGGAAATTGAAGCGAGTGATCTGGCAGAAACAGTCACTAATATTCGCCGTTACCAGATGTTTGGGATTAATCTTTCTATGCCATACAAGGAGCAAGTGATTCCCTTTTTGGATGAATTGAGTGATGAAGCTCGTTTGATTGGGGCGGTCAATACTGTTGTCAATCATAATGGCACTTTAATTGGATATAATACAGATGGCAAGGGATTTTTTAAGAGCTTGCCTTCTTTTACAATTTCAGGTAAAAAAATGGCCATACTAGGAGCAGGTGGTGCGGCCAAGTCCATTTTGGCACAGGCTATTTTGGATGGTGTCAGTCAGGTTTCAGTCTTTGTTCGTTCAGTTTCCATGGAAAAAACAAGACCTTACCTGACCAAGTTACAGGAGCAGACAGGCTTTAAAGTGGACTTGTATGCTTTAGAAGATCTTTCTGACCTGCAAGAAAAGATTGCCAAGTCGGACCTGCTCGTCAATGCGACAAGTGTGGGAATGGACGGTCAGTCATCCCCAGTTCCTGAAAGCATAGTCTTACCAGAAACTCTATTGGTGGCAGATATTATTTACCAACCCTTTGAGACGCCATTTTTGAAATGGGCTAGAAGTCAGGGCAATCCAGCTGTCAATGGTCTAGGAATGTTGCTCTATCAAGCTGCTGAAGCTTTTCAACTGTGGACAGGTAAAGAAATGCCGACAGGCGAGATTTGGCAGTCCTTAACAGAAAAATATAAATAGTGAAAAGGAGACCCTACTATGAAAATCAGAATCGATATTCCGCATCATCCTTATGATATTCAGATTGAAAAAGGTTGTCTGGCTCAGGCTGGTCAATGGTTGCGAGAACTCTGGCAACCTCAAAAAGTGGTTATCGTAACTGATAACCATGTAGCCTCTCTCTATGCAGAGAGGGTCAAACTCAGCCTAGAAGATGCTGGTTTTCAGGTGGCCGTTTTTGACTTTTTAGAAGGCGAAGAACGAAAGAATTTAACCACTGTTCAGAAGGTCTATGAATTTCTAGTCAAGCAGGGTTTAACTCGTAGCGATGGGATCGTGGCTCTTGGTGGTGGTGTCGTTGGGGACCTAGCTGGTTTTGTAGCCTCTACCTATATGCGGGGCATTCACTTTGTTCAGATTCCGACTAGTTTGACAGCCCAGGTTGATTCGTCTATTGGTGGAAAGACGGGTGTCAATACTCCTTTTGCTAAAAATATGGTGGGAACTTTTGCCCAACCAGATGGGGTTCTGATTGACCCGCTTGTCCTAGAAACGCTTGGAAAAAGAGAGCTGATTGAGGGGATGGGCGAGGTTATCAAGTACGGCTTGATTGAGGATCCAGAACTGTGGGCTCTCTTGATGGAGCTAGATGGTTCTGTAGAGAGCATTTTGGAACATGCAGAGACTTTGATTGAACATTCTTGTCAGGTTAAGCGCAAGATGGTGGTCGAAGATGAGTTGGATAACGGTGTTCGTCTTTACCTCAATTTTGGGCACACTATTGGTCATGCTATTGAAGCAACTGCCGGTTATGGCAAGGTCATGCATGGAGAAGCTGTGGCTATGGGCATGGTTCAGATTTCCAAGGTTGCTGAGGGAAAAGGCCTCATGCCAGAAGGAATAACCCAGTCCATTACAGAGATGTGCCAGAAATTTGGCTTGCCTGTTGATTATGAAAACTGGGATGTTGACAAACTTTATCAAGCTTTGACTCATGATAAAAAAGCGCGTGGAAACACCTTGAAATTGGTCTTAGTTCCAGAGCTTGGTTCAGCGACCATTCACCCAGTTTCTCTGGAAGAGATGAAAGACTACTTGGTAAAATAAGGAGAACGTATGAGATATTTAACTGCAGGAGAATCACACGGCCCCCGTTTGACGGCTATTATTGAAGGAATTCCAGCTGGACTTCCTTTGACAGCAGAGGATATTAATGGAGACCTTAAACGCCGTCAGGGTGGCTACGGTCGTGGTGGCCGTATGAAGATTGAGAGTGACCAGGTTGTCTTTACTTCGGGCGTTCGTCACGGGAAGACGACAGGGGCACCTATTACCATGGATGTCATCAATAAGGACCACCAAAAATGGCTGGATATCATGTCTGCTGAGGACATTGAAGACCGCCTTAAAAGCAAGAGAAAAATTACCCATCCTCGCCCAGGTCATGCCGATTTAGTTGGGGGCATTAAGTACCGTTTTGATGATTTGCGAAATTCCTTGGAGAGGTCATCTGCCCGTGAAACCACCATGCGAGTGGCTGTTGGGGCAGTAGCCAAACGACTTTTGGCTGAGCTAAATATGGAGATTGCCAACCATGTCGTGGTCTTTGGTGGCAAGGAAATCGATGTACCTGAAAATCTGACAGTGGCTGAGATTAAGGAACGAGCTGCCCAGTCTGAAGTTTCTATTGTCAACCAAGAGCGGGAACAGGAAATCAAGGACTATATTGACCAAATCAAACGTGACGGTGATACCATCGGTGGGGTTGTAGAGACAGTCGTCGGAGGCGTTCCAGTTGGCCTTGGCTCCTATGTCCAATGGGACAGAAAATTGGATGCGCGATTGGCCCAAGCAGTTGTTTCTATCAATGCCTTTAAAGGGGTGGAATTTGGTCTTGGATTTGAAGCTGGTTACCGCAAAGGCAGCCAAGTTATGGATGAAATTCTCTGGTCTAAAGAAGACGGCTATACTCGTCGTACCAATAATCTAGGTGGTTTTGAAGGTGGTATGACCAATGGGCAACCAATTGTTGTTCGTGGAGTTATGAAACCCATTCCCACTCTTTACAAACCACTTATGAGTGTGGATATCGAAACCCACGAACCTTACAAGGCAACCGTGGAGAGAAGTGATCCGACCGCTCTGCCAGCAGCTGGGGTAGTCATGGAAGCTGTTGTAGCAACGGTTCTGGCGCAAGAAATCCTTGAAAAATTTTCATCGGACAACCTAGAGGAATTAAAAGAAGCGGTAACCAAACACCGTGAGTATACAAAGAACTATTAAGGAGTTCCTATGGCAAAAACCATCTATATCGCAGGTCTCGGTTTGATTGGTGCCTCGATGGCGCTTGGTATCAAACGCGATCATCCTGATTATGAAATTCTAGGTTATAATCGCAGTCAGGCTTCTAGAGATATTGCCTTGGAGCGGGGGATGATTGACCGTGCGACGGATGATTTTGCTAGTTTCGCTCCTCTAGCAGATGTTATCATTCTGACCTTGCCAATCAAACAGACCATTGCTTTTATTAAGGAGCTGGCAAACTTAGACTTGAAGGAAGGCATCATTATCTCAGATGCAGGCTCAACCAAGTCAGCCATTGTAGATGTGGCGGAGCAGTATTTGGTTGGCAAGCCTGTCCGCTTTGTCGGGGCCCATCCCATGGCTGGTAGCCACAAGACAGGAGCTGCCTCTGCCGATGTTAATCTCTTTGAAAATGCCTACTATATCTTTACTCCATCTAGTTTGACTAGTTCAGACACGCTTGAGGAAATGAAGGACCTACTTTCAGGTCTCCATGCTCGTTTCATTGAAATTGATGCCAAGGAGCACGATCGAGTAACTTCACAGATTAGCCATTTTCCCCATATCTTGGCATCAGGTCTCATGGAGCAGACAGCAGTTTATGCTCAAGAACATGAGATGGCAAGACGCTTTGCGGCGGGTGGTTTTCGAGATATGACTCGGATTGCGGAAAGCGAGCCAGGTATGTGGACTTCCATTCTCTTGTCCAATCGTGAGACTATTCTAGATCGAATTGCGGATTTCAAGGAGCGCTTGGAAGCGATTGGTCAGGCCATCAGCAGGGGAGATGAAGAGCAAATCTGGAACTTTTTCAACCAAGCGCGTGCGCAACGACAAGCTATGGAAATCCATAAGCGTGGTGGTGTGGATAGCTCTTACGACCTCTATGTCGACGTTCCCGATGAAGAAGATGTCATCTTGCGGATTTTGGAATTGCTACGTGGAACTTCCTTGGTTAACATCCACATCAACGAGGAAAACCGTGAGGATGTTCACGGGATTCTCCAAATTTCCTTTAAAAATACTCAAGATTTGGAACGAGCTGAGCGCTTAATTACAGAAAATACGGACTACACAGTCGTCATCAAATAAGGAGAAAATCATGTCAAATATTTACGATAGTGCAAATGAACTTAGTCGCGGGTTACGCGAATTACCAGAATACAAGGCAGTTAAGGCGGCAAAAGATGCCATCCAAGCTGATGAACAAGCTAGCAAGATTTTTGCAGACTACCTCGCTTTCCAGCAAGAAATCCAAGTCATGGCGCAAACGGGACAAATGCCAGACGCCTCTTTCCAAGAAAAGATGCAGTCTTTCAGCAAACAAATCCAAGAGAACGCTCTTTTGTCAGATTTCTTTGCCAAACAGCAACAATTATCTATTTACCTTTCAGACATTGAAAAAATTATCTTTGAACCTGTTTCAGAATTATTGAAATAGTATTTTATCTGTATAAAAGCCAGAAATTTCAGGAATTTCTGGCCTTTTTGTGATAAAATAAGAAAAAGTATTGCAAGTATGAGGTCAACTATGAAACTAAAAACAAACATTCGCCACTTACATGGCAGTATCCGGGTTCCAGGTGACAAGTCTATCAGTCACCGTTCGATTATTTTTGGAAGTTTGGCTGAGGGAGAAACCAAGGTATATGATATTCTGCGTGGAGAGGATGTGCTCTCAACCATGCAGGTTTTTCGTGACCTTGGTGTTGAAATTGAGGATAAAGATGGGGTTATTACTATTCAAGGTGTTGGCATGGATGGCTTAAAAGCGCCACAAAATGCCTTGGATATGGGAAATTCTGGCACCTCGATTCGCCTGATCTCAGGTGTACTTGCTGGTGCAGACTTCGAAGTAGAGATGTTTGGAGATGATAGTCTTTCTAAACGTCCTATGGATCGCGTGACGATTCCACTGAAAAAAATGGGCGTTAGCATTTCAGGGCAAACCGAGCGAGACCTGCCCCCTCTTCACCTAAAAGGGACGAAAAACCTTACACCTATTGACTATGAATTGCCAATCGCCTCTGCTCAAGTCAAGTCTGCCTTGATGTTTGCGGCTTTGCAGGCTCAGGGGGAGTCCGTTATTATCGAGAAAGAATGTACTCGTAACCACACCGAAGATATGCTGCAGCAATTTGGTGGTCAATTAAGTGTGGACGGAAAGAAAATCACAGTCCAAGGGCCGCAAAAACTGATCGGACAAAAGGTAGTTGTTCCAGGAGATATTTCCAGTGCAGCCTTTTGGTTGGTCGCAGGTTTGATTGTTCCAAACTCTCGTGTGGTGCTGCAGAATGTGGGCATCAACGAAACGCGTACTGGTATTATTGATGTCATTCGTGCCATGGGTGGAAAACTAGAAATAACTGATATCGATCCAGTCGCAAAATCTGCAACCCTAACTGTCGAGTCCTCTGACTTGAAAGGAACAGAGATTGGTGGAGCCTTGATTCCCCGCTTGATTGATGAATTGCCTATTATTGCCCTTCTAGCGACACAAGCGCAAGGTGTAACGATCATTAAGGATGCTGAGGAACTCAAGGTCAAGGAAACAGACCGCATTCAGGTGGTGGCAGATGCCTTAAATAGCATGGGAGCGGACATCACTCCTACAGCAGACGGGATGATTATCAAAGGGAAATCAAGACTTCATGGCGCTAGAGTCAATACGTTTGGTGACCATCGAATTGGAATGATGACAGCCATCGCAGCCCTCTTGGTTGCGGATGGAGAAGTGGAACTTGATCGTGCTGAAACCATCAATACCAGCTATCCTAGCTTCTTTGATGATTTGGAGAGCTTGATTCATGGCTAAGGTATTACTCGGATTTATGGGGGCTGGCAAGTCGACAATCGCTAGAGGCTTGGACCCAGACTATATCGATATGGATGCCTTAATCGAGGAACGCTTGGGCATGTCTATTGCGGATTTCTTCGCTGAAAAAGGAGAAGTGGCCTTTCGTCAAGTCGAGTCAGAAGTCCTAGCTGACTTACTAAAAACGGACCGAGTTGTGTCAACTGGCGGAGGGGTTGTCATTTCTCGAAGAAATCGTGACTTGCTCAAAACCAATCCTGATAACATCTACCTAAAAGCAGATTTTGAAACCCTCTACCAACGTATCGTAGGTGATAAAGACAATCAGCGCCCGCTCTTTCTTAACAAAAGTAAGGAAGAATTGGCAACTATTTTCCAAGAAAGACAAGCTTGGTATGAGGAAGTAGCCAGTCGGGTTTTGGATGTGACCAAGTTAAGCCCAGAGGAAATTATAGAGGAACTGAGATGAAAATTGCCTATCTAGGTCCCAAGGGATCTTTTTCGCATCATGTTGTGCAGACAGCCTTTCCCAAAGAGCAATTGCAGGCTTTTGCCAATATCACTGATGTCATCAAGGCCTATGAACAGGGCTTGGTGGACTATTCTGTGGTGCCAGTTGAAAATTCTATTGAGGGTAGCGTTCATGAAAGTTTGGATTATCTTTTTCATCAGGCTCGCATCCAAGCAGTTGCAGAAATCGTTCAGCCCATTCACCAGCAGTTGATGGTGGTTCCAGGTCAGTCAAAAATTGAGAAAATTTTTTCTCATCCTCAGGCTCTGGCTCAAGGAAAGAAATTCATCGACAAACACTATCCAGAGGCTAAAATCGAGGTAACCGCCAGTACCGCCTATGCGGCCCGCTTTATTTCGGAACATCCAGATCAGCCTTATGCAGCCATTGCTCCTAGAAGTTCAGCTGAAGAATATGGCTTGGAATTGATTGCAGAGGATATTCAGGAAATGGAAGCCAATTTCACACGTTTTTGGGTGTTAGGGGCAGAGATACCGAAGATTCCTTTGAACTCACAAGCTGAAAAAATGAGTTTGGCCTTGACCTTACCAGACAACCTACCTGGTGCTCTTTACAAGGCACTTTCGACCTTTGCTTGGAGAGGGATTGACTTAACAAAGATTGAAAGTCGCCCCCTTAAAACAGCCTTGGGAGAATACTTTTTCATTATCGATGTAGACTATAGTGACAAAGAACTGGTTCATTTTGCAAGACAAGAACTAGAAGCTATTGGAATCCAGCACAAGATCCTGGGAACCTACCCGATTTTTACCATAACTGATATAGAAAAGGAGAGTCAATGAGCAAAGAAAATCCTTTAAGTCATCACGAGCAGTTACGTTATGACTATCTCTTCAAAAATATTCATTACCTCAACGACCGTGAACGGAGGGAGTTTGATTATCTGCAACAGAAAATGGCAGGTCCCAAGTCGGAAGTTCACCATTTCTACCAAGAAGAAAAAGAAGAATCTTGGGGTAGAGATATTGATCTTCCGACTTATGGCAGTAGAAGTCGATCTAAGAAACGTGAAAAGGTAACTCCTCAACCTAAAGTCAAAAAGAAAAAAAGAAGAATTCGCTTCAAACGAATACTGACTTGGTTCCTGCTGTTGATTACTTGTGTGCTTGCAGGGATGATTTTCATGTTTCTTCGAGGGTTCCAGTCAGCAGCCAATCCAACAAATAAACCAGCTTACGCCAAGGCAGCTCAAGTAGAGGTCTTTAACGGTCAGGATACCAAAGATGGTGTGAATATCCTAGTCATGGGGACAGATGGCCGTATCGGTCAAAATAGTGCGGAAACCCGTACTGACACGATCATGGTACTGAATGTCAGTGGATCGGATAAGAAGATTAAACTAGTCAGCTTTATGCGTGACAATTTAGTTTATATCGACGGGTATAGTAAGATTGTAAATGGCCAGAAACAGACGGATAACAAACTAAATGTTGCTTATGAACTTGGGGAACAAGAAGGGCAAAAAGGTGCTGAAATGGTCCGCAAGGTTCTAAAAGATAACTTTGATTTGGATATTAAGTACTATGCCCTGGTCGACTTCCAGGCCTTTGCAACAGCTATTGATACCCTCTTCCCTGACGGAGTAACGATTGATGCCCAATTCTCAACATTGAATGGTCAACCTTTAACAGAAGCGACAGTTGGAGATGACCTTCATGCAACAGAGACAGAGTCCCCAACTCAAACCATTAAAGTTGGAAAACAGCAGATGAATGGCTCCACCTTGCTGAACTATGCTCGCTTCCGTGATGATGATGAGGGAGACTATGGCCGTACCAAACGTCAGCAACAAGTCATGTCAGCAGTTCTTGAGCAAATCAAAGATCCAACCAAGCTCTTTACGGGATCAGAGGCACTTGGAAAAGTCTTTGCGATGACTTCGACCAATTTACCGTATAGCTTCTTGTTGACCAATGGTTTATCTGTCATTGAAGGCGCTCAGAATGGTATCGAAAGATTAACTGTTCCCGAACTTGGTGACTGGGTAGATGCTTATGATATCTATGGTGGACAAGGACTTCTAGTTGATCAAAATAAATACCAGACCAAACTCGCCCAAATGGGAATGAGATAGAATACTATAAAAAAATCAAAGTTTGAATTACTAGTGAAAAAGTGGTTTAGGCTTTGATTTTTCTTAGTATCTGATGGATTTTTAGGGCTTTTTTATGGTATAATAAAACGATATAACTCGTTATTGGACAGAAGAGGAGAGACATGAGTGATTTGAAAGCGATTCAGGCTCGTAGTCTGGAAATGGCTGAATATTTCGTCGCATTTTGTAAAGAACATGATTTGTTGTGCTATCTCTGTGGTGGAGGAGCCATTGGCGCCCTTCGTAATAAGGGCTTCATTCCTTGGGATGATGATCTAGACTTTTTCATGCCACGTAAGGACTATGAAAAATTAGCAGAACTGTGGCCACGTTATGCAGACGAGCGTTATTTCTTGTCAAAGAGTAACAAAGATTTTGTAGACCGTAACCTTTTTATTACCATTCGTGACAAGGAAACTACTTGTATCAAGCCTTATCAAAAGGATTTGGATTTGCCACACGGTTTGGCCTTGGACGTTTTACCATTGGATTATTATCCTAAAAATCCAGCTGAGCGTAAGAAACAGGTTCGTTGGGCCCTGATTTATTCACTCTTTTGTGCGCAAACTATCCCAGAAAAGCATGGTGCGGTCATGAAATGGGGAAGTCGCATCTTACTCGGCCTGACTCCAAAATCTCTACGTTATCGCATTTGGAAAAAAGCTGAAAAAGAAATGACCAAGTATGGTCTGGCTGAGAGCGATGGAATTACGGAATTATGCTCAGGTCCCGGCTACATGCGAAACAAATACCCAATCGCATCCTTTGAGGACAATCTTTTCTTGCCATTTGAAGGAACTGAGATGCCCATCCCAGTCGGCTATGATGCCTATCTCAGCACTGCTTTTGGGGACTATATGACACCGCCACCAGCAGACAAGCAAGTACCGCATCATGATGCTATTATAGCAGACATGGACAAGAGCTACACAGAGTACAAGGGAGAATATGGAGCATGATGGGAGAAAAAATAAGCGTTATCGTTCCGGTCTACAATGTAGAAGCCTATCTGGAGCGATGTGTGGAGTCGATTCTTCAACAGACTTATGCCCATTTTGAGTTAATCCTAATCAACGATGGTTCTACTGATTCTAGTGGACAGATCTGTGATCACTTAGCATCTCAGTATGAGAATATCAAGGTTTATCATATCGAAAATTCTGGTGTTTCAAATGCTAGAAATATGGGAATTCAGCTAGCGACGGGTTCTTGGGTTACCTTTATTGATAGCGATGATTTCGTTACCCAGGATTACCTAGCTACTTTAGCAAGTGCAGTTGAAGGGGTGAATGTAGGCTTTGCAATTGCTCCTCTGCACCATATCAAAAACGGCATTGTAACTGATATACCTTCACATTCTGGAAAAACAGAACTCTGGTCAACAGAAGAAACCATGAAGGAACTACTGATGACTACCAGAACGTCATTTTTTCCAGTTGCAAAACTGTTTAAGAGAGACCTGCTTGCGGATGAAAAGTTTAATACAAATTATCACCTAGCTGAAGATGCCTTATTTTTAACTGAATTGCTACTAAAGACAAGATGTAGTTGCGTCTTTATTGACAAACCTGTTTATTATTATGATCATCGTGAGGGAAGTGCAACAACATCTGTTAATCGATATGTATTTGACACAATAGAAGTTTATCAGCAAATAATTGCTCAAGTTTCACAAGCCTTTCCTAATTTGAAATACGAATTAATAAACAGAGAATGTTGGTCGTACATCACAGTTTACGATAAAATTATCTTTACTTCACGTGAAGAGTATCAAAAGGAGAAAGCCGAGCTGAGGAATTGGATTGTTCAGCATCGACGCGAAATATGGAAGGATGCTTATTTCACTACTTTTCGCAAGGTAGCGATCCTTTCACTTGTCATTTCTCCATGGCTATATAAGAAAATTGTTGGATTAAAAAACTAATATCATGAGAAGGAGTTGAAAATGAATTTTTCAAAAATGGATGAATACTTTGAAAAATCAAAACTATGGATTGCGTATCTATTTGTTTTTATTTCGATTTTAAGTATGAGTTCACTGGTTTATAAGATAGCAAATCCCCTCTACAAGGGATTATCAGCGATTGTGGTGCTTTATATTTGCTATACCTTATTGTTTAAGTGGAAAGAAATCACAGTAGATCGCAAATTTCTATCCTTATTTGGACTCTTAGCTGGAAGTCATCTGCTATCAGCTATTTTCAATCGCTCTGGACATTTGATTGGAAATGTGATTGAAATCCTCTTCATGGTAACCTATGTTTTATTATTTACCATGTTACAATCAGGGCAACTTAAAAAATTAGTTGACTGGATTGCTTATACGGTTCAAATTGTATCTTTTTCTTCAGCAATTTTTGCGTTTGGTTTATTGGTAAGTAGAGTCCTTATCCTATTTAAGATTGGCGAACAATCTTATTACTATGGTGTCATGAATGGCCGTCTGTGGGGGATTGTCAATCCAAATGCTAGTGCGATATTTTCATACATTAGCATTATTTTGGCCATGTATTTGATCCATAAAGGAAGTAAATATTCTGTTTATCTTAAACTGAACAATGTGATTCAATTAGTTTACTTCGCTACGATGCAAAGTCGAGGAGCCTTACTTTCTTTACTTCTCATGATTGGACTCTATAGTTTCTTTGCTACTAGAGGAAGTATCGTTAAACGATTCCTCACTTTTATAGTTGTTGGTTTGCTGATTACTGCAACTAATATTGGATTAAGCTATATAACTTCAATCTATATCTCATCTGAAACTGCGACTGTCTTAGATTTAAACAATGGACAATCCTATGCTGAGACAGATTCGTCTGTTACTAAGAAGAACGGTGAGCTCCATCTGATTGAAACAACACCAAGTGGTAGAACCTATATCTGGAAAAATGCCATCAAGATGGGAAGTGCCAAACCAATTTTTGGTTATGGTGTACGAAATGTTCCAGATTACTACACAGAATATTTCAGTAAATTTGAGATTCAAAACTCCCTTATCGGTGGGAATTTCCATAACATTTTTGTGACCATATTTGTCAGTTCGGGAGTTCTAGGTTTGGTATCCTTCCTTCTTGTACTGGCTTATGTCATCAAGCGCTTTTTAACGTATTTGATTGTTTCCAAGAAACATACTGATAAATTGATCATGATCCTTTTCTTTGGTATCTTGTTTGGTCAATTATTTGAAAGTCAGATTATGTATTCAACCAACTTTATTAATATCATCTTCTGGCTAGCGATTGGCTATGGACTCGTAGTCTGCAAACGGGATGAAGGAGTTCGGTACCAAGAAGTAACAGATGTCAATGAAATTCAACAGATGGAACTTGGAATCATGGAGTATATTCATGAAGTTTGTCAGAAAATTGGAGTCAAGTATTTCTTAGCATATGGAAGTCTAATTGGTGCTGTTCGCCATCAAGGATTTATCCCTTGGGATGATGACATGGATATCTGCATGTTACGAGAAGATTATGAAAAATTGCAAGACTACCTTATCGCTAACCCTGATGAACGTTACGAGGTCATGTCTTATAAAAATAATCTCAACTATGTCTATCCCTTCATGAAAGTGCAGGATAACCATACTTACTTGCTAGAAGAAGATGTTCGCATCGATTCGAATATGGGAATCTATGTAGATATTTTCCCTGTAGATGGCTACGAGGATGACGTAGAATTTAAAAACAAGATGACGAAACTGATAAAGAAACGTCAATTGAGTTGCTACACCTTTAAAGGCATTACCAATACGAAAAGTGTACTGAATTCGCTGCTACGCTATGTGTCAGTTATTATTTTCTATTTCACCAATACGAACAAATACGTTGCCCAGATTGAAGAGCTTGCAAAATCCCGTAAAGTCTCAGATTATGAGCAAGTGGATTATCTTATCTACAAGGATATGAACAAACCAGTGTGGAGACGTGAATGGCTGGAACAAGTTACTACTGGAATATTTGAAGGTAAGGAATTTACCATTCCGAAAAATTATCATGAAATTTTGACCTCAGACTACGGAGACTATATGCAATTGCCACCGGTTGAACAAAGAGTATCTCATCATGATTTTAAATTATGGAAGATTGTTAAAAGGTCTAAATGACGGGATTGGGATTAAGAAACGTTTAAAAATATAGTCAAATTTAGGAGAAAAGAACCTATGTCTGAAAGAACTTTAACTCTTGAAGAAATAAAGCAAGTAGAATTGGATATTTTAAAGTATCTACATGATCTTTGTGAACAACATCAAATCAAATACTTTATTGATTTTGGAACCTTACTAGGAGCTGTACGCCATAAAGGATTTATCCCTTGGGATGATGATACAGATATTTCCTTGGCGCGTGATGAATTTGAAAAACTGTACAAGGTTTTACAAAATGAAAATCATCCCTACTACAAATTGATTTCATTCAGAGAAACAAAGGGATATCCATACAGTTATATGAGAGTCTATGATGTAAGGACTCGTCGAGATGCTAACCTCGTAGACCCAACGGTCGTATTGGGAACTTGCGTTGACATTTTTCCATATGATGGTGTCGTCACAGAGGAAAGTGACCGTAAAAAAATGAAGCTCTACAAATATTTCATTCGCCTTTCTTCTTTGAATTTTAAAGGGATCAAGTCTGAGAATGGTGGACTTAAAAACCTCCCTCGTTATATGGGATCAGCTATTTTCCGCTTAACTTCCCCACAGCTATGGAATCAAAAATTAGAGAGCCTTGCTTTGAAGTATAGTGTAGATCAAGCAACAGATCTTACTTGTACTATCTATGACCCTTATTATCCAAATGGTATAAAAAAAGAATGGCTCTATGATTTGATTGATATGCCTTATGAAAACATTGTGGTCAAGGTTCCGAGAAAATACCATGAAATACTTGTCTACGAATTTGGAGAAAACTATATGACTCCACCGCCTATTGAGCAACAAGTCCCAGGAGGGGATAAAAACTACTGGATTGATTAGATTAGTCAAAGTTGCTTATTGTTAAGATAAAGGAGTTTTCAAGGTGAAAAATAAATGGTTATTAAAATCAATTAGATATAGTGTTCTCGCATTCTTTCTATTATTGATTCAGTTATCGCAAGGAGTAGATGCAGATACCATCTCTGCAGGTTCGGGCAATCGTATCCATTTCATAAATACTAAAGCAAAATCTGGGAGTGACGCCATCCTTCTGGAAAGCAATGGTCACTATGCTTTGATTGATATGGGAGAAGACTATGATTTTCCTGATGGGAGTGACCCACGCTATCCAAGCCGCTGGGGAATTTCCATGAGAAATTATCAAGTATTGGAGGATCGATTGATTCGCCACTTGGATCAAATAGGTGTAAAAAAATTAGATTTTATTATAGGAACTCATGTTCATAGTGACCATATTGGTGGAGCGGACGAAATACTCAATCGATATCAGGTCGGTAAGTTTTATTTGAAAAAATATTCAGATGATCGGATCACTGCGAACTGGGGACTATGGGATAATCTTTTCAATTATGATAATGCTTTGAGAGCAGCTCAAAAACGAGGAGTTACTCTTATCCAGAATATTTCAGATGAGGATAGCCATCTAAAATTAGGTGATATGGATATCCAACTCTACAACTATAAGAATGAATATGATGCTGAAGGGAATCTGAAAAAAGTTCGAGATGATAACTCCAACTCCATTGTTTCAGTGGTGACTGTGGCAGGAAAGAGAATCTATCTTGGTGGAGATTTGGATAATGCCGAAGGAGCAGAAGATAAGTTAGGTCCAGTTATCGGCAAGGTTGATATGATGAAATGGAACCACCATTATGATGCGACAATTTCAAATACGATTAATTTCCTTGAAAACTTATCACCAAAAATGATTATTCAGACAACTGGTGGAGATATTAATGTTGCTTCAACCAGAGAATACCTTCAGAAGAAAAATATTCAGGTTCTTCATGCTGCTAGCCAAACTCAAGACGCTACCGTTTTTGATATTAGCGATAAAGGATTTGCTAATATTTCAAATACCTTCCCTGATATCCCTGTAGTTGACGAAAAATGGTATCAAGAAGATGGTTATTGGAAATATCGTTTGACTGACGGAGAAATGGCTATCGGCTGGAAAGAGATTGGCGGAGCCACATACTTCTTTAATGGAAAAGGACAAATGCAAGCAGGTCGCTGGCTTCACCTTAACGACGACTGGGGAGAAAATGCCAAAGGGAATGATTACTATCTGAACCAAAATGGTAAAATGCAAACTGGTGGTTGGTTCAAACTAGATGACTCTTGGTATTATATCCAATCAAATGGTGCTAGACGATTTAGCGAGCTCTCTGAAATTGGAGGGAAAAAGTATCTCTTTGCGGCAGATGGGAAGATGCTAACGGGACATCAAGTCTATAATGGCAAGAAGATGTTCTTTAGCGAAAGTGGTGCACTCCAAGCAGCAGGTAAGCCTTCAACTTGGCAAAAGATTGATTCAGATTGGTATTTCTATGATGAGGATGGGCTAAAGACTGTCGGTAAAAAGAATATCAATGGAAGCACGTACTACTTTAATCAAGAAGGTGTCATGCAAACTGGATGGGCCTTTGTTGATGGTCACTGGAACTATTTTGCAAGTTCTGGAGCTATGAAAACCGGCTGGGTCAAGGATCAGGAAACATGGTATTATCTGGATAAAGATGGCATCATGTTAACTGGTAGACAAGATATAAATGGTGTTCGTTACTATTTGAATGCTAGTGGTGCCATGCAGACTGGCTGGAAGTGGCAAGAAAATAGCTGGTACTTCTATACGAACTCAGGTGCTATGAAAACTGGTTGGTTGAAAGATAAAGAATCATGGTATTATTTGGATCCTGAAACAGGTATCATGGCTGTAGGATCTAAAGAGATTGACGGTAAGAACTATTTCTTCAGCTCTGCAGGTACTATGCAAGTTGGATGGCAGTGGTCAAATAATTCTTGGCATTACTACGCTACGTCTGGCGCACTCCAAACTGGTTGGTTGAAAGATGGTGATGCTTGGTATTATCTTGAAGGTAAGGAAGGCGTTATGTTAGTCGGCCTCCATCAAGTAGATGGTAAGCAATATTACTTTAGCAAATCTGGAGCTATGCAAACAAGCTGGAAATGGTTTGATAATCATTATCGTTACTTTGAATCAAATGGAGCTATGAAAACTGGCTGGATAAAATACAAAGGCGTCTGGTATTATCTAAATCCCGAAGATGGAATCATGTTGGTTGGCCTTCATAAAGTAAATGGTGATCATTATTACTTTGATGAATCAGGAGCTATGCAGACAGGTTGGAAACAGCTTGATGGTAATTGGTACTATTTCCAAGCTAATGGTTCTTTGTTGAAGAACGCAACAACACCTGATGGTTACAAAGTAAACGAAGAAGGTATCTGGAAACAGGCTGTTGCTGCTGTAAATAGCGAGGCAGTCAAGCCAGAACAGAAACAAGAAGCTAATTCCTCTATTGTTGAACAACCTAAACAAGATTCAAATCTAGAAGCCAACGCTTCTGAAAAGAAAGAAAACGAATAAAGAAAAAATCCCCTACTGGCAACTAATTTATCAGTAGGGGATTTTTTTAATTTCGTTTTAATTTAGCAAGTAAAAGGTTCAGTGCATAGTGGAGTGTTTTGTCTTTGGTAATAAAGAGGGTCAAGAGGTAATAGATACCACAAGTTGCCACGGTAGAAAGAACCATGAGAATCATATTAAAGTTTACTGTGTAGGAATTGATTTGGAAAATCATCTTGAAAATATAGAAGATTGGGATAAAACCAAGGGATATGAGGCTATAACGTGTTAAGGTTATAAAAATTTCTTTTAAACTAATCAGTTGGTGTTTCTTGATAAAATGAATTTCAAGTAAAACAACGATAGTTTCTGCGATAATGGTCGTAGCGATGTAATACTCAGGTGCAAAAATATTATTGAAATACAAGATGCTATTTAATAGTATATTGGCACCACCACCAAGGAAGTAGAAGGCAGTTAAGCGATTTTCATGGTCGTTGATAAAGATAATCTGTTTACCAAGAATCAACTCAATAGCCCAAATGATGGTACGAAAAGCGAAGACGCTAGTTACGATACCCGCTTCAAGATATTTTTCAGAAGAATAAATAACAGTTGCGTACCGTCCCAATATCATAATCCCGATACTAGTTGGAACCATAAGGAAATAGAATAGGGATGCCGCTTGATTCACGAGATAATTATAGGACTTGTAATCCTTTTTCCCGAGATAGTAGCCGAGGCGTGGAATACTGACGTTGATAGCTCCACTCAAGACACTGGCAATCAGCATGACGATACTATAGGCAATTGTATAGTAGGAAATATAGTTCTCATCCGGTCCCTTAGTGATAAACATTCTATCTAGCAGGGTATAAAGCATATTAGCGTTCGTTAAGAGAAGCATAGTAAAGAGTGGTTTAGAAGCTTTAGCTAATTCGACGAAACCGATCTTAACAAAAGAAACTTCTCTCTTAATCCAAAGAAAACTGAGCAGGTAGTTGAGGACAGTGGTCGCTGTCATAACGATAGCATAAGGAACGATATCATCTGCCGTTTTAACGAAGGCGAAGATAGCGACCAGCATGGTAATTCGAATAATTAATGTTTTATAGAGGATGAAGGCATAGTTTTCATAAGCTTCGTTCATCCATTCGATATTGAGAAATTGGAAGAGTGCTTGAGCCCCTAGGATGTAGTAGAGGACCTTCAGATTCTCAATGCTGGTGTCAAAGAAGATAATGAGGAAGTAGATACCTGTCGTCAGGAGAGAGGTAAAAACCGAGATATAAAACAACTTAGAAAAGACGTAGTTGATTTTATTCTTGTCATCCTTGACCTTACTGATAGCTCGAATCCCGTAGTTGTATATTCCAAAGGCAGCTAGTGGAATAACGAAACTTGCCCAGGTATTGGCTGTATTGAAATAACCGTAATTGGATTTGCTGAGAATCCGCGTCAGATAAGGATTGGTTATCAGTGGAAAAACGATATTGAGAATATTGACCAGCAAGCTGGCCAAGGCATTTACTTTTATATTTTTCATTGAACTTTCTTTCTTAAATCTAAAATCATATCTAGTATTATATCACATTCTCGCTTCATTCTTTTGATAAAATCGTAAAAATCTAGTATAATAGATAGACTGAAAGTATGAGGTTACTAGATATGAAGATGAAACAAATTAGTGATACAACACTAAAAATCACGATGACTTTAGATGATTTGATGGACCGAGGAATGGAGATTGCAGACTTTCTCGTTCCTCAGGAAAAAACTGAAGAGTTTTTCTATGCTATTTTAGATGAGTTAGAGATGCCAGACAATTTCTTGGATAGTGGCATGCTGAGTTTCCGCGTGACGCCAAAACCTGATAAGGTGGACGTCTTTGTGACCAAGTCCAAGATTGACCAGAATCTGGATTTTGAAGATTTGGCGGATCTACCAGATATGGAAGAATTAGCCCAAATGTCGCCAGATGAATTTCTCAAAACCTTGGAAAAGAGCATTGCAGATAAGACCAAGGACGATATTGAGGCCATCCAATCTCTAGAGCAGGTCGAGGCTAAGGAAGAGGAGCTGGAGCAAGCGAATAAGGAGACTGAGAATAAGAAAGAACCTTATATCTACTATATCCTGCGCTTTTCAAGCCTTGCTGACTTGGTTGCTTTTGCAAAGACGGTTAACTACCAGATGGAAACCTCTGAACTCTATAAGATGAATGGACACTATTATTTGACAATCTTAGTTGATGTAGAAAATCATCCAAGTCCATATCCAGCTTGGCTCTTGGCTCGTATGCGTGAGTTTGCAGATGACAGTGACATCAGTCGTTCCGTTTTGCAAGAGTATGGGCAAATCATGATCAATCACGATGCAGTTCTTAATCTGCAAAAGATTCGTTCATAATTTTTAAAATCAATTTTTATTTATCAAGAAAGACGAATCATGGGATTCGTTTTTTCTTTACTAGACTGAAATAGTGATTTACTATAATAGGAATTTTCACAAAATTCTGTTATAATGGCTATATCAGAAAATTTCTAGGAGACAAACATGACAGTTAAAATTGCTTTACTTGGATTTGGTACCGTTGCAAGTGGTGTGCCATTCCTCCTAAAGGAAAATGGAGAAAAAATCGTTCAGTCAGCTCATTCGGAGATTGAAGTAGCTAAGGTATTGGTCAAGGATGAAGATGAAAAGAACCGCTTGCTTGCAGCAGGAAATGACTTTAACTTTGTAACCAATGTAGACGATATTTTATCAGACAAGGACATTACTATTCTAGTGGAATTGATGGGGCGTATCGAACCAGCTAAAACCTTTATCACTCGTGCCTTGGAAGCTGGGAAACACGTTGTTACTGCCAACAAGGACCTTTTGGCTGTCCATGGTGCAGAATTGTTAGAAATTGCTAAAGAGCATAATGTAGCACTTTACTACGAAGCAGCAGTTGCTGGTGGTATTCCAATTCTTCGTACTTTGGCAAATTCGTTGGCTTCTGACAAAATTACGCGCGTTCTTGGCGTTGTTAATGGAACTTCCAACTTCATGATGACCAAGATGGTGGAAGAAGGCTGGTCTTACGATGATGCTCTGGCTGAAGCGCAAAGACTTGGATTTGCAGAAAGCGACCCTACAAATGACGTTGATGGGATTGATGCAGCCTACAAGATGGTGATTTTGAGCCAGTTTGCTTTTGGTATGAAGGTTGCCTTTGACGATGTAGCCCACAAGGGAATCCGTAACATCACACCAGAAGACGTAGCTGTAGCCCAAGACCTTGGCTATGTAGTGAAATTGGTTGGTTCTATCGAGGAAACTCCTTCAGGTATTGCTGCAGAAGTGACTCCAACTTTCCTTCCTAAAGCACATCCACTTGCCAGTGTGAATGGGGTAATGAACGCAGTCTTTGTGAAGTCTATAGGCATTGGTGAATCGATGTACTACGGACCAGGTGCGGGTCAAAAACCAACTGCGACAAGTGTTGTAGCAGATATTGTCCGTATCGTTCGTCGCTTGAATGATGGTACCATTGGTAAAGACTTCAACGAATACAGCCGTGATTTGGTCTTGGCAAATCCTGAAGATGTTAAAGCAAACTACTATTTCTCAATCTTGGCACCAGACTCAAAAGGTCAGGTCTTGAAATTGGCTGAGATTTTCAACGCTCAAGATATTTCCTTCAAGCAAATCCTCCAAGATGGCAAAGAGGGTGACAAAGCGCGTGTAGTGATTATCACTCATAAGATTAATAAAGCACAGCTTGAGAATGTTTCAGCTGAGTTGGCCAAAGCTTCAGAATTTGACCTCTTGAATACCTTCAAGGTGTTAGGAGAATAGGATGAAGATTATTGTACCTGCAACCAGTGCCAATATCGGGCCAGGTTTTGATTCGGTCGGTGTAGCTGTAACCAAGTATCTTCAAATTGAGGTCTGTGAAGAACGAGATGAGTGGTTGATTGAACACCAGATTGGCAAATGGATTCCCCATGACGAGCGTAATCTTTTGCTTAAGATTGCCTTGCAAATTGCGCCGGACTTGCAACCAAGACGCTTGAAAATGACCAGTGATGTTCCCTTGGCGCGTGGTTTGGGTTCTTCTAGCTCGGTTATCGTTGCTGGGATTGAACTAGCCAACCAATTAGGCAACCTCAACTTATCTAACCACGACAAATTGCAGTTGGCTACCAAGATTGAAGGACATCCTGACAATGTAGCTCCAGCAATTTACGGCAATCTCGTTATTGCAAGTTCTGTTGAAGGAAATGTTTCAGCGATTGTGGCTGACTTCCCAGAGTGTGATTTTCTAGCTTATATTCCCAACTATGAATTGCGTACCCGAGACAGCCGTGGTGTCCTTCCTAAGAAATTGTCCTACAAGGAAGCTGTTTCAGCTAGTTCGATCGCCAATGTGGCCGTTGCAGCCTTGTTAGCAGGAGATATGGTGACAGCTGGTCAAGCAATCGAGGGGGACCTCTTCCATGAGCGCTATCGTCAAAGTCTGGTCCGTGAATTTGCGACGATTAAGCAAGTAGCCAAAGAGAATGGTGCCTATGCGACCTACCTTTCTGGTGCCGGACCAACAGTGATGGTCTTGGCCTCTCATGACAAGATGCCGGCTATTAAGGCAGAATTGCAAAAGCAACCTTTCAAAGGCAAACTGCATGACTTGAAAGTTGATACGCAAGGTGTCCGTGTCGAAACAAAGTAAAGAAATAGAAGATAGGATGGGGAAAGTCTTGATTAAAGGGCTTCCTATCCTTTTTTTGAAAAGAAGTTTATACTCAATGAAAATCAAAGAGCAAACTAGGAAGCTAGCCGCAGGTTGCTCAAAACATGGTTTTGAGGTTATAGATGAAACTGACGAAGTTAGCTCAAAATACTGTTTTGAGGTTGCAGATGTAAGCTGACGTGCTTTGAAGAGATTTTCGAAGAGTATTAGTTTAAAAACTTGATAAAGGAGAAATAAAGATGGCAGAAATTTATCTAGCTGGTGGTTGTTTTTGGGGCCTAGAGGAGTATTTTTCCCGAATTGCTGGAGTGCTAGCAACCAGTGTCGGCTACGCTAATGGCCAAGTCGAAACGACCAATTACCAGTTGCTCAAGGAAACAGACCATGCAGAAACGGTTCAAGTAATTTATGATGAGAAAGCTGTGTCACTCAGAGAGATTTTGCTTTATTATTTCCGTGTTATTGATCCAGTGTCTATTAACCAGCAGGGGAATGACTGTGGTCGCCAATATCGAACGGGAATCTATTATCAGGATGAAGCAGACTTGCCAGCTATCTACACAGTGGTGCAGGAGCAGGAGCGCATGCTGGGTCGAAAGATTGCAGTAGAGGTGGAGAAACTTCGCCACTACATATTAGCAGAAGACTACCATCAAGACTATCTCAAGAAAAATCCTTCAGGTTATTGTCATATCGATGTGACCGATGCTGAGAAGCCATTGATTGACGCCTCAAACTATGAAAAGCCTAGTCAAGAGGTGTTAAAGGAAAGCTTAACTGAAGAGTCTTATCGTGTTACGCAAGAAGCTGCTACAGAGGCTCCATTTAGTAATGCTTATGACCAAACTTTTGAAGAGGGGATTTATGTAGACATCACGACAGGGGAGCCACTCTTTTTTGCTAAGGATAAGTTTGCCTCAGGTTGTGGTTGGCCAAGTTTTAGTCGTCCGATTTCTAAGGAGTTGATTCACTATTACAAGGACCTGAGCCATGGAATGGAGCGAATCGAGGTTCGTTCTCGCTCAGGCAATGCTCACTTGGGTCATGTTTTCACAGATGGACCTCAGGAGTTAGGTGGCCTCCGTTACTGTATTAATTCTGCTTCCTTACGCTTTATAGCCAAGGATGAGATGGAAAAAGCAGGATATGGCTATCTATTACCTTACTTAAACAAATAAAACTGAGAGGGTGGGGCTTCCCACTTTCTTCATTTCCAGAATAAGAATAGAAGGGATTTATGAAACACTTACTATCTTACTTCAAACCCTACATCAAAGAGTCGATTCTAGCACCCCTGTTCAAGCTGCTAGAAGCTGTTTTTGAACTCTTGGTTCCCATGGTGATTGCAGGGATTGTTGACCAGTCCTTGCCCCAGAGAGATCAAGGGCACCTTTGGATGCAGATTGGCCTGCTCCTTATCTTTGCAGTGATTGGCGTTTTAGTGGCCTTGGTAGCCCAGTTTTACTCAGCCAAGGCAGCGGTGGGTTTTGCCAAAGAACTGACAGACGACCTTTATCGTCATATTCTTTCCTTACCCAAGGACAGCAGAGATCGTTTGACAACTTCTAGCTTGGTGACTCGCTTGACTTCGGATACTTACCAGATTCAGACTGGTATCAATCAATTCCTGCGCCTCTTTTTGAGAGCGCCTATTATCGTTTTTGGAGCCATTTTTATGGCCTATCGCATCTCGGCTGAGCTGACTTTCTGGTTCTTAGTTATGGTTGTCATTTTGACGATTGTCATTGTCGGTCTCTCTCGACTGGTCAATCCTCTCTACAGCAGTCTCAGAAAGAAAACGGATCAGCTGGTTCAGGAAACGCGCCAGCAATTACAAGGCATGCGAGTTATTCGTGCTTTTGGTCAGGAAAAACGAGAGTTACAGATTTTTCAAACCCTTAACCAAGTTTATGCTAGATTGCAAGAAAAGACGGGTTTCTGGTCTAGTTTGTTAACACCTCTGACCTATCTGATTGTTAATGGAACTCTTCTCGTCATCATCTGGCAGGGCTATATTTCAATTCAAGGAGGTTTACTCAGTCAAGGTGCCCTCATTGCCCTCATCAACTATCTCTTGCAAATCTTGGTGGAATTGGTTAAGCTTGCCATGCTGATCAATTCCCTCAACCAGTCCTATATCTCAGCCAAGCGAATTGAGGAAGTTTTTACCGAAGCTCCAGAAGATATTTTTTCAGAATTAGAAGAAAAGCAAGCTACCGGTGATCGTGTTTTGCAAGTCAAAGAATTAACCTTTACCTATCCTGATGCGGCCCAGCCTTCTCTGAGAAACATTTCCTTTGATATGAATCAAGGGCAGATCCTTGGTATCATCGGGGGAACTGGTTCAGGTAAATCAAGCTTGGTGCAAGTCTTACTTGGTCTTTATCCAGCAGACAAGGGGAGCATTGACCTTTATCGAGATGGATGTAGTCCTCGTAATCTTGAGCAGTGGCGGTCTTGGATTGCCTATGTACCTCAAAAAGTCGAACTTTTTAAAGGAACTATTCGTTCCAACTTGACTCTAGGTTTCAATCGAGAAGTGTCTGACCAAGAACTTTGGCAGGCCTTGGAAATTGCGCAAGCTAAGGATTTTGTCAGTGAAAAGGAAGGACTTTTGGATGCCCTAGTTGAGGCAGGAGGACGAAATTTCTCAGGTGGACAAAAACAAAGGCTATCTATTGCCCGAGCAGTCTTGCGACAAGCTCCATTTCTCATCCTAGATGATGCGACCTCGGCCCTGGACACCATCACTGAGTCCAAGCTCTTGAAAGCTATCCGAGAGAATTTACCTAACACGAGCTTAATCTTGATTTCTCAACGAACGTCTACACTTCAGATGGCTGACCAGATTCTCCTCTTGGAAAAAGGTGAGTTACTAGCTGTTGGCAAGCACGAGGAATTAATGAAGACTAGCCAAGTCTATCGCGAAATCAATGCATCCCAACATGGAAAGGAGGACTAGCATGAAACGACAAACCGCAAACCAGACGCTCAAACGTTTGGCCATAGATTTAGCAAACCATCCTTTCCTCCTTTTCCTTGCCTTTCTAGGAACTATTGCCCAAGTTGCTTTATCGATCTACCTACCTATCTTGATTGGGCAGGTCATTGACCAGGTCCTCGTAACTGGTTCTTCACCAGTTTTTTGGCAGATTTTCATCCAGATGATCTTGGTGATCATAGGAAATACACTGGTACAATGGGCCAATCCTCTTCTTTATAATCGTCTAATCTTCTCTTATACCAGAGACTTGCGGGAGCGAATCATTCATAAGCTCCATCGGTTACCGATTGCTTTTGTGGATCGGCAGGGCAGTGGAGAGATGGTTAGTCGTGTGACCACAGACATAGAACAGCTGGCAGCCGGCTTAACCATGATTTTCAATCAATTTTTCATTGGTGTTTTGATGATTTTGGTTAGTATTCTAGCCATGCTCCAAATTCATCTCCTCATGGCCCTCTTGGTCTTGCTGTTGACGCCCCTGTCCATGGTGATTTCACGCTTTATTGCCAAGAGATCTTATCACCTCTTCCAGAAGCAAACGGAGACGAGAGGAATTCAGACTCAGTTGATTGAAGAGTCTCTTAGCCAGCAAACTATTATCCAGTCCTTCAATGCTCAAACAGAGTTTATCCAAAGACTGCATGTGGCTAATGCCAACTATGCAGGCTATTCTCAGTCAGCCATCTTTTATTCATCAACGGTTAATCCTTCAACTCGCTTTGTCAACGCACTCATTTATGCTCTTCTTGCTGGAGTAGGAGCTTATCGAATCATGATGGGGTCCACCTTGACCATCGGACGTTTAGTGACTTTTTTGAATTACGTCCAACAGTACACCAAGCCCTTTAATGATATTTCTTCTGTTTTAGCTGAGTTGCAAAGTGCTTTAGCTTGTGCAGAGCGTGTCTATGCTGTCTTAGAAAGTCCTGAGGTTGTTGAAACAGGTAAGGAAATCTTGACCAGTGACCAAGTTAAGGGAGCCATTTCCTTTAAGCATGTTTCTTTTGGATACAATCCTGAAAGGATCTTGATTAAGGATTTGTCTATCGATATCCCAGCTGGTAGCAAGGTAGCCATCGTTGGTCCGACAGGTGCTGGTAAGTCAACTCTTATCAATCTCCTCATGCGTTTTTATCCTATTAACTCGGGAGATATCTTGTTAGATGGGCAATCCATTTATGATTATACCCGAGCGTCATTGAGACAGCAGTTTGGGATGGTACTCCAAGAAACCTGGCTCAAGCAAGGGACCATTCATGACAATATTGCCTTTGGAAATCCTGATGCCAGTAGGGAGCAGGTGATTGCTGCCGCAAAAGCAGCCAACGCAGACTTTTTCATCCAACAGTTGCCACAGGGATACAATACCAAGTTGGAAAATGCAGGAGAATCTCTCTCTGTCGGTCAGGCTCAGCTTTTAACCATTGCCCGTGTCTTTCTAGCTATTCCCAAGATTCTCATCTTAGACGAGGCGACTTCCTCCATCGATACGCGGACAGAAGTGCTGGTACAGGATGCCTTTGCCAAACTCATGAAAGAGCGAACAAGCTTTATCATCGCCCACCGCCTGTCAACCATTCAGGATGCGGATCTGATTCTAGTCTTGGTGGATGGTGACATCGTGGAGCATGGTAACCATCAGGATCTCATGGCTAGAAAGGGCAAGTATTACCAAATGCAAAAGGCTGCGGCTTTTAGCTCTGAATAATCCTTTCTATTTTGAAATCTTATGGATAAAAAGAGTTGCCTTCGGGTGACTTTTTTGTTACAATAGCTAGAAAAAATTAGGGTCTTAGAAGGAGAAAACAATGAAAGTCTATCATCATCTAAATATCGTGACTTGTGACCAAGATTTCCATGTTTATTTGGATGGTATCTTAGCCGTTAAGGACTCTCAAATCATCTATGTCGGTCAAGAGAAACAAGAAATTTTAAATCAAGCCGAGCAGATTATAGACTATCAGGGAGCCTGGATTATGCCTGGTTTGATCAATTGCCATACCCATTCAGCTATGACAGGATTGAGAGGGATCCGAGATGACAGCAATCTCCATGAATGGCTCAATGACTATATCTGGCCAGCAGAAGCAGACTTCACTCCTGACATGACTACAATAGCAGTCAAGCAGGCTCTGACAGAGATGCTCCAGTCAGGAACAACAAGCTTCAACGATATGTATAATCCCAATGGTGTGGCGATTGAGCAAATTTATCAGGCAGTCAAAGCTTCCAAGATGCGTGGTTATTTCTCACCGACCCTCTTTTCTTCAGAGGCAGAATCAACTGCTGAGACTATGAGCAGAACACGAGCCATCATAGAGGAAATCTTAGGATATGAAAACCCAAATTTCAAGGTTATGGTGGCTCCACATTCTCCCTACAGTTGTAGTAGAGACCTTCTGGAAGCAAGCTTAGATATGGCAAAAGAGCTGGACATTCCTATCCATATCCATGTGGCGGAGACCAAGGAGGAATCAGGAATTATCCTGAAACGATACGGCAAACGCCCCCTCGCATTTCTAGAAGAACTAGGTTACTTAGATCATCCGTCTGTCTTTGCTCACGGGGTCGAATTAAACGAGAGAGAAATTGAACGTTTGGCAACCTCTCAAGTGGCCATCGCTCACAATCCTATTAGTAACCTCAAACTGGCCTCAGGGATCGCTCCAATCATCCAACTGCAAAAAGCAGGAGTAGCAGTCGGAATTGCGACTGACTCAGTTGCTTCCAATAACAATCTAGATATGTTTGAGGAAGGACGGACCGCAGCCCTTCTTCAGAAAATGAAGAGTGGAGATGCCAGCCAATTCCCTATCGAGACAGCCCTTAAGGCACTGACAATCGAAGGGGCTAAGGTTCTAGGAATGGAAAATCAGATAGGAAGCCTAGAAGTTGGCAAACAGGCAGATTTTCTGGTCATTCAACCACAAGGAAAAATCCATCTTCAACCTCAGGAAAATATGCTCTCTCACCTGGTTTATGCTGTCAAATCCAGTGATGTTGACGATGTTTATATCGCTGGAGAACAGGTGGTTAAGCAAGGCAAAGTTTTGACAGTAGAGATTTAAAAAATTTTAAAAAAAGTTTGCAAAAATCTTGCATTCTTTTTTTGTCTATGCTATACTTATATACGGTTTGAAAAAACTGCCTAAGACAGTAGGGGAGCTCGACTCATAAAGATCCTACCGAGGACAAAACGTATCATGTAAAAAGAAGCGTATTGTACTTTCGTGTCTAGGTTTGGGCGCGTTTTTCTTTTGGAAAAATTCCCCAAGCAAAATAATTACGGAGGTGAACACACTAATGAGTGAAGCAATTATTGCTAAAAAAGCGGAACTAGTTGACGTAGTGGCTGAAAAAATGAAAGCTGCTGCATCTATCGTCGTTGTAGACGCTCGTGGTTTGACAGTTGAGCAAGATACAGTTCTTCGTCGTGAGCTTCGTGGAAGCGAAGTTGAGTATAAAGTCATTAAAAACTCAATCTTGCGTCGTGCAGCTGAAAAAGCTGGTCTTGAAGATCTTGCATCAGTATTTGTTGGACCATCTGCAGTAGCATTTTCTAACGAAGATGTTATCGCACCAGCGAAAATCTTGAACGATTTTGCTAAAAACGCTGAAGCACTTGAAATCAAAGGTGGTGCAATCGAAGGCGCTGTCGCATCTAAAGAAGAAATCGTTGCTCTTGCAACTCTTCCAAACCGCGAAGGACTTCTTTCTATGCTCCTTTCTGTACTTCAAGCGCCAGTGCGCAACGTTGCTCTTGCAGTCAAAGCGGTTGCAGAAAACAAAGAAGACGCAGCTTAATCTTAAGCTACGCAGCGTAGCCTAGCTACGGAAAAACTATTATAAAATTAAAAACTTATTTGGAGGAAATAACAATGGCATTGAACATTGAAAACATTATTGCTGAAATTAAAGAAGCTTCAATCCTTGAATTGAACGACCTTGTAAAAGCTATCGAAGAAGAATTTGGTGTAACTGCAGCTGCTCCTGTAGCTGTTGCTGCAGCTGGTGCTGCTGACGCTGGTGCTGCTAAAGATTCATTTGACGTTGAGTTGACAGCTGCTGGTGACAAAAAAGTTGGCGTTATCAAAGTTGTACGTGAAATCACAGGTCTTGGACTTAAAGAAGCTAAAGAACTTGTTGATGGTGCACCAGGTGTCATCAAAGAAGGCGTTCCAACTGCAGAAGCTGAAGAAATCAAAGCTAAATTGGAAGAAGCTGGAGCTTCAGTTACTCTTAAATAATAGAGCAACTACATTAGTAGCTTAAAAACATGATTAAACCGCTATTCTTAGGAGTAGCGGTTTTTTCTGTTTAGAATGGTAAATCTACCTCTAAATTATAGTCTGATACGAAAGTTCTAGGGTGCTTTTTCTAACAGTTACTAGAATCTTGATAGAAATTCAATTTTCTTCTTGACTCTGACCTTAGGTAAGGGATTATACTAATAATAGATAAGAAAGGAGATTACTATGCAAATCAATATGATTCGTTCAGATGAAGTTTACCAAGAGATGCTCGAGCTTCCTTTGGAAAAGAGAGAGGGCTGTTTTCGAGCTAAAATATTAGCACCTTTTGCTACGAAATACCAAACTCAACATATTCCTCTGAAAGCCAAGTATCCCGGAGGATTTGATGCTTTGTTCCTACTTGGTTTTATGAATCAGCTACCCGGAACTCTGTCAGAGAAGGATAGACCAGCTATCGACGCTCTGAGCTCTGATCAACTCTGGCAAGACTGCCAGAATACCATCAAGAGGAGTATTGGTCTTTTTGAGCAGGCTGGCTATGACTTAGAGGTTGAGGATTACCATTTTACTATTTTATTGGGCAACCCTGAAAAGCCCATGTTACAGCTCAATAAGGGTTATAGTGGAGATGGTGGAATTCCAGGCTACCTCATGCTTAGTCTGCTACCAAATGACTATACTTTACCCCGTGTGCAGGCGGCGTTAGCCCATGAGTGCAATCACAATGTCCGCTTTCAATTTGTCAAATGGAACCAGCAGACGACACTAGCAGACTGGGTAGTCAGTGAAGGATTGGCAGAGTTTTTTGCTGCTGAGCTCTATGGCAAAGATCTCATTGGGCCTTGGGTTACTTCAACCAGTCCAGAGCAGTTAGAAGAGATTAAGCCCATCATCTCAAGTCAGCTTCAGCTAACGGGGATGGCGGAAATGGCACCATATCTCTACGGTGATGAAATAGCTAAGATACAGGGTCAGATACCAGTTGGAATGCCTTATGCTGCGGGCTATGCTTATGGCTATCATCTGATACAAGCCTATCTGAAAATGACTGGCAAAACTATTATTGAAGCAACTGTGACACCAACGGAACAGATTTTAGAGGCGACTAAAGATTTTTGGAAATGACACTTTTGCTTGAAAATCTGCCAGAGTCTGATATAATGAAAGTAATTTTTGGAGGTGACTATATGCACTATAAAAGAGTTGAATTAAAAGTTACAAATCAAGGTATCCATGAGCGCAAGATCTTTCAAGGTGTTAAGATTTTCAGTCGTAGCAAGTTGTCCAAAGATCAGAAAAGTATTCTAACACAGAAGCTTTACCTGACACCGAAGCAAAACATTGTTTACTATCAACGGAAAGATATCAACTATGACCAGAACTGGCATCATAATAAGGACTATTATGAGCTAGCTTATGGCCAGTTGGACAGAGAGACGGTTTTTAAGGTTTGCCAAGATTTTGACGACCTGACTCCTTTTATAGAGGATGAGCTGCTGGAGAAGCTAAAAGAAAAGCGGTCAGCAGGCAAATTTTTTGAAAAATTAGATATATAAAAATCCGACTGCTTTCATAAGCAGTCGGATTTCTCTAATTTATAGTTTGATAATTTTTCATAAGGGAAAATAGATCTATTTTTATCATGAACAGCTAACTTAGTTAGAAATTGTAGAAACAGTATAGTTGAAATCTATGAAGAATAAGTGTATAATCAAAAAAATGATTGAGTGCTCACTCAATTTTGTAGATGTGTAAAGGAGTTCATACAATGGTTGTTCAAGCAATACAATATAGTCGTTTCGGTGATGAAGAAGTGTTAGATTTAGTGAACATTAAATCTGATTCTTTGAAACTGAATCAAGTGAGGGTAGAAGTTCATGCAGTTGGTTTAAATCCTATTGATTATAAGACTTTTGAAGGTGCAAAGCCACTCCGATTTCTATCTTTTATGACAAAACTCAGGAAGCCAAGTCGTTGGTTTGAGTCAAAATCATCTCTTTTTCCAAGAGGTGTTGGTCGGGATTTTGCTGGAGTTATCACAGAAGTTGGTGAAGGAGTAAATCGGTTTGCAGTAGGGGATAAGGTTTTTGGAACAATGATCAGTGACCCTGGATTGGGTACCAAGAGGGGAGCTTTGGCAACAGAAGTTTGTGTCAATGAATCAGAAATTGTGTTGAAACCAGAGATGATTGATATGAACCATGCAGCTACTATGGGTGTAGCCTCTCTAACAGTGGGAGGTGCTTTTAGAAAGATTGATCTAAACTCTAAAGATGTTGTAGTTATTTCAGCAGCAGCAGGTGGTATTGGAAGTATCGCAGTACAGTATGCAGTTGCTAAAGGTGCGACAGTTATTGGAATTGCAAGTAAGAAAAATTCAGATTATCTAAAGTCCTTAGGTGCCATACCAGTAGCTTACGAAGGAAACATCCAGAATGCTCTTCTATCAGCAAGTCCAACGCCGATTACAAAGTTCTTGGATTGCTATGGAAGTGATTATGTTAAATTGGCTTTCAGTTTGGGATTGAAGGGCACTGCTATTGGAACGTTAGTACCTTCACCATATGTTATGATAAGAGGTGCTCAGTTCACGGGTCCGAGACATTCCACATATGATGATTTTAGAGTTCTAGCGGAAATGGTCTCAGATGGGAAGGTTCGGCTGAATATTGATCAGGTTTATGATTTTTCTCTAAAGTCTGTTAGAGAGGCATATCGTAGTCTGAAGTCGGGACACACTCGAGGTAAGAAGGTTATAAAAGTAAGAGAGTAGCAGAGAGGTGCCAGCAATGGAAAGTTTAGAACAAAAGTATGCTCAGACATTAGAAAATAGCAACTTGAGTTTAAAACAACGTCAAGTATTATTATCAAGTCTAAAGCTATTTTCAGAAATTGGCTTTGAAAATACAACAGCCAGCCTTATTGCTAAGGAGGCTGGAGTTTCAGAAGGGACCGTTTTTAGTTACTTTAAGACCAAGGAAGGCATCTTAGAGGCTATTCTGTCAACTTTTCTCGAACAGGTTATTCCAGATGTAATTGCTGATTTTTCTGAGAAGAAATTTACAGCAAGCCAAGAGAGTTTTCCAGTGTTTTTGAGAAGCATTGTTCGAGATAGACTAGTTTTCATTCAGGAGAATCAAATGCAAGTTAAAATTCTCTTGAGTCGTTCTTTTATTGATGAAACTACTTCTGACCAGTTAGGGAATGTTATTGTTCACTCTATCATTAAGTCAATTAGTCCAGTTCTGAATCAGTTTAAAGAGAATGGTGTTATCCGAGATTGGTCAAACGAAAGAATTGTTCGCTATATTTTAGCCTTGAGTCTTTCTTATGCTCTTCCAATGATGTTGAATGATAATGAGGACCTAGACATAGATGAAGCAGTAAATGAAATAGTTGAATGTCTGTCTTTTGCCTTAGTAGAAGTAAAATAAATCTTGATTTTAAGCTTACTATTTTAAATAGTGAGCTTTTTTGAAGCCAACATAAAAATCCCCAATCATAATGATTGAGGATTAAGCAAATGAATCTTAAACAATACCTTAACTATCATAGCCTTGGCTACATTGTTAAAAGTTGTTTTAACTGTGTGGAGGATCTTGATCCTGATGTCTTCGAGTCGATCATAGTATACTGCCATCTATTCATCTGACAAGAGAGATTTTATCATCCAGATATTCATAGCTGGGTGGCCGGCGGCGTTAGAAAGTGGTTGTTTTAGTGCTGTAAAATCATAGTGTTGATAGATGGTCACAGCCGTAGCCAGTTCAGTAGTAGTTTCTAGATAAAGCTGTTCATAACCTGCTAGGCGGGCTTCCTGGAATATGCGCTTTATCAACCTACTGGAATAACCTTTGCCACGACTGTTTTTAGTGACATACAGTTTTTGTAATTCAGCAATCTTATCAGACACAGGTGCAAAGCCACCACAGCCAACCAGCTGATCTTCATCTTCCAGAATAAAGTAAGCTGCTCTCTCTTGCTGTTGATAATAGTCGGCCAAATGATCTAGATGAGAATCAAAGTAGACAGTTCCTGGTTTGTCAAGCCCGAATTCTTCAAGGCTAGCTCGAATGAGTTGTGCTACAGCTGGATTGTCTTTTACTTCCATTGGCCGTAAGTTCATCATTAGTCCTCCGATAGGATGTATCGACTAGTTAAACAATACCTTGTGCAATCATAGCGTTTGCTACATTTTCAAAGGCAGCAATGTTAGCTCCTGCAAGGTAATCAGTACCAAGACCGTACGTTTCAGCGGTTGTTTTAGCTGTATTAAAGATATTGGTCATGATATCTTTGAGACGGCCGTCAACTTCTTCACGTGTCCATGAAAGGCGAAGGCTATTTTGGCTCATTTCAAGGGCTGAAACGGCTACACCACCAGCATTAGCAGCTTTGGCAGGTCCGTAAAGGATTCCGTTTTCTTTGTAGACTTTAATCGCGTCAAGGTCACTAGGCATGTTAGCACCTTCTGAAACGCAGATAACTTCTTGAGCAACCAAACGTTTAGCTGCGTCACCATTGATTTCGTTTTGAGTCGCACATGGAAGAGCGATGTCGTAGTTACCAGCGTAAGTCCATACAGAACCTTCATGGTAAGTAGCAGTTGCTTTCTCAGCTGCATACTCAGTCAAACGAGCACGGCGTTTTTCTTTAACATCAACCAAAAGATCGAAGTCAATACCATTTTCATCGATGACATAACCGTTTGAGTCAGATACAGAGATAACAGTCGCACCAAGTTCAGTCGCTTTTTGAAGAGCATATTGAGCTACGTTACCAGAACCTGAAATTACCACTTTCTTACCAGCAAAACTGTTACCATTAGCTTTGAGCATTTCTTCAGTGTAGTAAACCAAACCATAACCAGTTGCTTCTGGACGAATCAAGCTACCACCAAATCCAAGAGGTTTACCAGTCAAGACACCCGCATCAAATTGGTTAAGACGTTTGTACTGTCCGTAAAGGTAACCAATTTCACGTCCACCTACACCGATATCACCAGCAGGTACGTCAAGAGATGGTCCGATGTATTTTTGTAATTCTGTCATAAAGCTTTGGCAGAAGCGCATCACTTCAGCATCAGTCTTCCCTTTAGGATCGAAGTCTGATCCACCTTTACCTCCACCGATTGGAAGTCCAGTCAAAACGTTTTTAAAGATTTGTTCGAAGCCGAGGAATTTCAAAATCCCTTGGTTTACAGTTGGGTGGAAACGAAGTCCGCCTTTATATGGTCCAACAGCTGAGTTGAATTGAACACGGTAACCACGGTTCACTTGGACTTTTCCATCGCGGTCAACCCAAGGAACTCGGAAAGAAATTACGCGCTCAGGCTCAGTGATACGTGCCAAGATGTTTTCTTCGATATACTCGGGATGTTTTTCAAATACAGGTTCCAAAGTGCTGAAGAATTCTTCAACCGCCTGGAGAAATTCAGCCTCATGCCCGTTACGAGCTTTCACAGTTGCAAACACGCTTTGGATATAGTCTTTAGCAGATGTCATATCGTTCTCCTTTTTGTTGTTATATTTTATTACATGAGCCATTATAGCAGAATTTTTTTTGAGTGTAAAGAAAAAAACAGAAATTTTCTAAAAATTCTTTCAATTTACAAAACCGAACGTTTTATATAGAAATTAGTTTCTCAAAGAGAAAATCTTAAAGTATGGTATAATATTAGAAATAAAAGGAATCTGGAGGATCAGAATCATGGTATCAACGAAAACACAAATAGCTGGCTTTGAGTTTGACAATTGCTTGATGAATGCAGCGGGTGTGGCTTGTATGACGATAGAAGAGCTTGAAGGGGTCAAAAACTCAGCGGCGGGTACTTTTGTTACGAAGACTGCGACCTTGGACTTTCGTCAGGGCAATCCTGAGCCACGCTACCAGGATGTTCCACTTGGTTCTATCAACTCCATGGGCTTACCAAATAATGGCTTAGACTACTATCTGGACTATCTTTTGGACTTGCAGGAAAAAGAGCCAAACCGAACTTTCTTCCTATCTTTAGTTGGCATGTCTCCAGAAGAAACACATGCCATCTTGAAAAAAGTTCAAGAGAGTGAATTCAAAGGACTGACAGAGCTTAATCTCTCTTGTCCAAACGTTCCAGGAAAACCTCAGATTGCCTATGATTTTGAAACAACAGACCGTATCTTGTCAGAGGTATTTGCCTACTTTACCAAACCTCTTGGAATCAAGTTGCCACCATATTTTGATATTGTCCACTTTGACCAAGCGGCAGCTATTTTTAACAAGTATCCACTCAAATTTGTTAACTGTGTTAACTCTATCGGGAATGGTCTCTATATCGAAGATGAGTCTGTCGTTATTCGCCCTAAAAACGGTTTTGGAGGCATTGGTGGAGAGTATATCAAACCGACTGCTCTAGCGAATGTGCACGCCTTTTACCAACGTTTAAATCCCCAAATCCAAATCATCGGAACGGGTGGCGTTCTTACGGGTCGTGATGCCTTTGAACATATCCTCTGCGGTGCGAGTATGGTGCAAGTAGGGACCACTCTTCACAAAGAAGGTATCAGTGCTTTTGAACGCATTACCAATGAACTAAAAGCAATCATGGCGGAAAAAGGATACGAGAGCCTAGAAGATTTCCGTGGGAAATTGCGCTATATTGATTAAGTTTAATAAAAAATCAGAAGAAAGGAGAGATGATGCTTGCCATTGAAGACAGTCAGACGTTGACTTTATCAAATCTATCTAGCTTGAATCTATTTACAGGGACAGATCAGGGCCAGTTTGAAGTTATGAAGAGTCAAGTGTTGAAACAGATTGGTTATGATCCAGCTGATCTCAATTTTGCTTACTTTGATATGAAAGAAGTAGCTTATAAAGACTTAGAGTTGGAGCTGGTCAGTCTCCCTTTATTTGCGGATGAGAAAATCGTGATATTAGACCATTTTGTCGATATCACAACAGCCAAGAAACGCTTTTTAGCAGATGATGAGCTCAAGTCGTTTGAGGCATACCTTGATAACCCTTCGCCAACAACCAAGTTATTGATATTTGCAGAAGGAAAACTGGATAGCAAGAGACGATTGGTCAAACTGCTCAAACGTGATGCCAAGGTCTTTGATGCAGTAGAAGCTAAAGAACAAGAATTGCGCCAGTATTTCCAAAAATGGAGCCAGAAACAAGGTTTGAAGTTTGCGGAAAAGTCTTTTGAAAATCTACTCATCAAGTCTGGCTTTCAGTTTAGCGAAATCCAGAAAAATCTCCTCTTTTTACAGTCTTATAAGCCAGGCGATGTGATTGAGGAAAAGGATATTATCGAAGCCATTCCCAAGACTCTTCAGGACAATATTTTCGACTTAACTCAGTTTATTTTAGCTAAGAAGATTGATCAGGCCCGTGACTTGGTCAGAGACTTGACCCTGCAAGGGGAAGACGAAATCAAGCTCATAGCTGTCATGTTAGGACAGTTCCGAACCTTTACCCAAGTGAAAATCTTATCAGATTCTGGTCAAACGGAATCGCAGATTGTAAGCAGTCTGGGGACTTATTTGGGACGCAATCCTAATCCTTATCAAATCAAGTTCGCATTAAGAGATTCGAGAGGGATTTCCTTGGCTTTTCTCAAGCAAGCGATTTCTTATTTGATTGAAACAGACTACCAGATTAAGACAGGTGTCTATGAAAAAAGTTACTTGTTTGAAAAGGCACTCTTGCAGATCGCGGCTGAAGCAAATTGAGCAAAAAACTTGAAAAAAGAGGATGATTGCGTTATCATTTTCTTATAGAAAGAAAAAGAGGTATTACAGATGGCTATTATCTTACCAGACCTTCCATACGCGTATGACGCCTTGGAACCATACATCGATGCTGAAACAATGCACTTGCACCATGACAAGCACCATCAAACCTACGTCAACAATGCCAATGCTGCTCTTGAAAAACACCCTGAAATCGGTGAAGACCTTGAAGCTTTGCTTGCTGATGTAGAATCTATCCCAGCTGATATCCGCCAAGCGCTTATCAACAATGGTGGTGGACACTTGAACCACGCTCTTTTCTGGGAATTGATGACTCCTGAAAAGACTGCCCCTTCAGCAGAACTTGCAGCAGCAATCGACGCAACATTTGGTTCATTTGAAGAGTTCCAAGCAGCCTTTACAGCAGCAGCTACAACACGCTTTGGTTCTGGCTGGGCATGGTTGGTTGTCAACAAAGAAGGGAAGCTTGAAGTGACTTCAACAGCAAACCAAGATACACCAATCTCAGAAGGTAAAAAACCAATCTTGGGCTTGGACGTTTGGGAACATGCTTACTACGTGAAATACCGCAACGTGCGTCCTGACTACATCAAAGCTTTCTTCTCAGTGATTAACTGGAACAAGGTAGACGAGCTTTACGCAGCAGCTAAATAATAAAATATGGAGGGAAGAATTGTTCTTCTCTTTTTAAGGTTTTCAAGCAGAAGTCTGACAGAATCGTCAGACTTTTTTCATTTTCAGGATATTCGTGCCAACTTGTAGAAAATATGGTAAAATAGAGTGTTAAGTAATCGTGGAAAAGGAAGACTATGCGTAAAGAAATTTCACCTGAATTATACAATTATAACAAGTTTCCTGGCCCAGAATTTCAGATAAATGGGGATAAAGTTGAGACTGAAGGGATTGCTTTTACCTTGGTTGAAAATATCAAGGAGGCTTTCGATGTGACCGTCTTTAATCAGCGCTTTTCAGAAGTGTTGACCAAGTTTGATTATGTCGTAGGGGACTGGAGCAATGAACAGCTTCGCCTACGAGGTTTTTACAAAGACGATCGAACAGAGGAAAAAATTGAAAAAATCAGTCGCTTACAGGATTATCTTTTGGAGTACTGTAGTTATGGTTGTGCTTATTTTGTCCTAGAAAACCAAGCACCTAAGCGTGCTTCATTTGACAAGAAAATACGTAAAAAGGAAGAGGAGAATCTTCCTAGAAGAGGAAAGAAACCTTCGCAAAACAAGAGAAAACCAAATGCGGATAAGCGAAATAGACGTCGTCATAAGGACCAAAAGTCTCAGAAAGAGGACAAGGGACAGCGCCATTTTGTCATTCGTCAGAAATAGATAGAGAATAAGGAGAAGAGATGAAACCGTCTATTTATAGTTTAACACGTCAAGCCATGCAAGAATGGGTGTTAGAACAAGGAGAAAAGAAATTCCGAGCAGATCAGATTTGGGAATGGCTCTACCGTAAACGTGTCCAGTCATTTGAAGAAATGACCAACCTTTCCAAGGATTTGATTGCCAAGCTCAATGAGCAGTTTGTCGTAAATCCATTGAAACAACGCATCGTACAAGAGTCAGCTGACGGTACTGTTAAGTATCTTTTCGAGTTGCCAGATGGCATGTTGATTGAGACAGTACTCATGCGTCAACACTACGGTTTGTCAGTCTGTGTGACCACTCAGGTTGGCTGTAATATTGGTTGTACCTTCTGTGCGTCAGGCTTGATTAAGAAGCAACGTGATCTTAATAACGGTGAAATTGTAGCGCAGATCATGCTGGTTCAGAAATATTTTGATGAGCGTGGTCAGGACGAGCGTGTCAGTCATATTGTTGTCATGGGAATTGGAGAACCATTTGATAACTACAACAATGTGTTGAATTTCGTCCGCACCATCAATGATGACAAGGGGATGGCTATCGGTGCTCGTCACATCACTGTTTCAACTTCAGGTTTGGCCCATAAAATTCGTGACTTTGCTAATGAAGGCGTACAGGTCAATCTGGCTGTGTCTCTTCACGCACCCAATAATGAATTGCGCTCAAGCATCATGAAGATCAACCGTGCCTTTCCGATTGAAAAGCTCTTTGCAGCTATTGAGTACTATATCGAAACAACCAATCGCCGTGTGACCTTTGAATATATCATGCTCAATGAAGTCAACGATGGTGTTGAACAAGCCTTGGAATTGGCTGAATTGCTCAAGAATATCAAGAAATTGTCTTATGTAAACTTGATTCCCTATAACCCAGTTAGTGAACATGACCAATATAGCCGTAGTCCTAAAGAGCGCGTGATGGCCTTCTACGATACCCTCAAGAAAAAAGGGGTCAACTGTGTTGTCCGTCAAGAGCATGGTACAGATATTGATGCAGCTTGTGGACAATTACGCTCCAATACAATGAAACGTGACCGCCAGAAGGCAGTCGCAGCGGTAAATCCATAAAATGACTAAAAAAAGAGAATTAATCTTAAGATTGGGAGTGGCTATTTACAGTCTTTGCATTGTCTGTTTTTGTTTTACTCCCCAACCTCAACTTCCTACAGGAGTGGAAACTCCAGGTATTCAAACTTTTGGACGCCTGGTTTTTCTTTTAACTCCCTTAAACTCCTTTTGGAAACTGGGTGAAGTGACTAGTTTGGGACAAGTCCTTTGGATCTTTTTGCAGAACATTTTAAATGTCTTCTTGCTTTTCCCACTAGTCTTTCAACTGATCTATCTCTGCCCAAACTTGCGACAAACCAAAAAAATCATCCTTCTCAGCTTTCTACTGAGTTTAGGAATCGAGTGCACGCAACTGGTCTTAGACTTTTTCTTTGATTTTAATCGCGTCTTTGAGATTGATGATTTGTGGACCAATACCCTGGGAGGCTATCTGGCTTGGGTCCTCTATAAAGGACTGCATAAAAACAAGATAAGGAATTAGAATGAGTATTTTAGAAGTTAAAAATTTAAGTCACGGTTTTGGTGACCGTGCAATTTTTGAAGATGTGTCCTTCCGTCTCCTCAAGGGAGAACATATCGGTCTAGTCGGCGCCAATGGTGAAGGGAAATCAACCTTTATGAGCATCGTGACTGGTAAGATGTTACCAGATGAAGGGAAGGTGGAGTGGTCCAAATATGTGACTGCTGGCTATCTGGATCAGCACGCTGTACTAAAGGAAGGTCAAACCGTGCGTGATGTCTTGCGTACAGCCTTTGATGAGCTATTTAAAGCAGAAGCTCGTATCAATGACCTCTATATGGAAATGGCTGAAGACGGAGCGGATATCGACGCGCTCATGGAAGAAGTTGGCGAACTACAAGACCGTTTGGAGAGTCGTGACTTCTATACTTTGGATGCTAAGATTGATGAAGTAGCGCGTGCTCTGGGTGTCATGGACTATGGCATGGATACAGATGTAACAGCCTTATCAGGTGGACAAAGAACCAAGGTGCTTTTGGCTAAACTCCTCCTTGAAAAACCAGATATTTTGTTGCTTGACGAGCCAACCAACTACTTGGATGCTGAACACATTGACTGGCTCAAGCGTTATCTCCAAAACTATGAGAATGCCTTTGTCCTTATTTCGCACGATATTCCTTTCCTCAACGACGTAATCAATATCGTCTACCATGTGGAAAATCAACAGCTGACGCGTTACTCTGGTGACTATTACCAGTTCCAAGAAGTCTATGCTATGAAGAAATCTCAACTGGAGGCAGCCTACGAACGCCAACAGAAAGAGATTGCAGACCTCAAGGATTTCGTGGCTCGAAACAAAGCGCGTGTTGCAACGCGTAATATGGCCATGTCCCGTCAAAAGAAACTCGACAAGATGGATATTATCGAACTGCAAAGTGAGAAGCCAAAACCATCCTTTGATTTCAAAACAGCTCGTACGCCAGGGCGTTTTATCTTCCAAGCCAAGGACTTGCAGATTGGTTATGACCGTCCTCTGACTAAGCCTTTAAACCTCACCTTTGAACGCAATCAAAAGGTTGCTATTATCGGGGCAAATGGTATCGGGAAAACAACCCTCTTGAAGTCTCTCTTGGGCATTATTCCGCCAATCGCTGGGGAAGTTGAACGCGGTGATTACCTAGAACTTGGTTACTTTGAGCAAGAAGTAGAAGGTGGCAATCGTCAAACCCCTCTTGAAGCTGTCTGGAATGCCTTTCCTGCACTCAATCAGGCAGAAGTTCGTGCGGCCCTTGCTCGTTGTGGTTTGACAACCAAGCACATCGAAAGTCAAATTCAAGTCTTGTCAGGTGGGGAACAGGCCAAGGTGCGTTTCTGTCTCTTGATGAACCGTGAAAATAACGTCTTAGTGCTGGACGAGCCGACCAACCACTTGGATGTAGATGCCAAGGATGAACTCAAACGGGCGCTTAAAGAATACAAAGGAAGTATTCTAATGGTTTGCCACGAACCAGACTTTTATGAAGGCTGGATGGACCAAATCTGGGACTTTAACAAGCTAACTTAAAGGTGCTAAAAAAGCCAAGTCGAAATGACTTGGCTTTTTTGACTAGTAATTTAAATAGTTTTCAACTTCAGATTTCTCAATTTCTTTACCGTAGTGGCAAATCGGACAAGAAACGAAGTAACTTTTACCATAAGGAAAAAGTGGAATCCAGTAGAGGGTAAATTTGCGTCCAGTTTCTACGATCTCCCATGTGTCGACATTGTTACAGTGACCACATTCGATCGCTGTTTGCGTATGTCCCAAATCTTTCTGATAACCTTTAGAACCCCAAAATAAAATCATGTCATCGTCTCCTTATCTGTTGATGGCTTATTTTTTGCTGAAATCGTAGTCTTTTACCACTTCGATACTATCAATGGTGATAGCAGACGTTGGTTTGTCTTTCTCATCTTTTTCAGCCTTGGCAATTTTGTCAACAATATCCATGCCATCGATGACTTGACCAAAGACAGGGTGTTTGCCGTCTAGACTTGGATTTCCACCTTCTTTATAGGCTTCGATGATTTTCTTTGGATACTTGCTTGTAGGGAGTTTAGCTGAAATATCTGTTGAATTTTGGTTGATGAAGAACTGGCTACCGTTGGTGTTTGGTTGACCAGTGTTAGCCATAGCAAGGGCTCCTCGGATATTGTATAGGTAAGGAGAGATTTCATTTTTGAAACCAGTTCCCTTGTCCTTCGTTTTATCCTTATCATGCCAGATAGATTGGCCTCCTGTACCATCTCCCTTAGGATCTCCAGTTTGAACCATAAAGCCATCGATGACACGGTGGAAGGTGATGCCGTTATAGTAGCCTTCCTTAGCGTGAGTAAGGAAGTTTTCAACCGCAAGAGGTGCTAGTTTTGGAAAGAGTTTGATGCGGATATCGCCTTGATTTGTGTGTAAAATGACCTCAGCTTCGTCTTCAGCAACTTCCTTAGAAAGTTGAGGGAAGTTGGCATTGTCATTTGTCAAAGCGTCATTCAAATCTTTGGCAGCCTGAGCAGCTGCTTTTGAGCTTTCTTCAGCAGAGATACTAGAGTCGACATATTCATCACCACGGAGACCACGTTGGATACTAGTACATCCAACAAGGGCTACAGTTGATAGTAAAAGAAGGGTTGCTAGTTTTTTCATTGTTAACCTCTCAAAAATTCATTTCTACCATTGTACCTTAAAAGGAGTTTGATTTCAAATGTAAAAGATTTTACTAAAAATTTCTAGTAGTTAAAAAAATTAAGACTCTGTCAAGTTTTTTTCTTGACACCTGTCAGAAATCTGCTATAATAGAACATGTGCTAAATAGCTCAGCTATTTCACCGAAATAAAAAAATAAGAAAAGAGACATTAAAAAATGGCAGTTAAAATCCGTTTGACTCGTATGGGTTCTAAGAAAAAACCTTTCTACCGTATCAACGTAGCAGACTCACGTTCACCACGTGACGGACGTTTCATCGAAACAGTTGGGACTTACAACCCACTTGTTGCTGAAAACCAAGTAACTTTGAAAGAAGACCGCGTTCTTGCATGGTTGGCTGATGGAGCTCAACCTTCAGATACAGTTCGCAACATCCTTTCAAAAGAAGGCGTATTGAAAAAATTCCACGATTCTAAATTCTCAAAATAAGTTTAAAGTAGGTTGACAGATGGATACGATTGAAAATCTCATTATTGCGATTGTGAAACCTTTGATTTCACACCCTGATGCCTTAACTATCAAGATCGAAGACACGCCAGAGTTTTTGGAGTATCACTTGGATCTTGACCAAAGCGATGTCGGTCGTGTTATCGGTCGTAAGGGTCGCACTATCTCAGCGATAAGAACGATTGTCTACTCTGTCCCAACTGAAGACAAGAAAGTAAGAATCGTTATCGATGAAAAATAAAGAAAGCGGGACAGATGTCTCGCTTTTTTGTGGAGGAGAAGATGAAGGATTTAACCTTTAGACAATTACAAGCTTACTTACTCGAACATTACCAACAGTCTCGAACTGAGGAAGGCCTCTTTATCAAACTAGTGGAGGAAGTCGGAGAAGTAGCTGAGGTCTTGAATGGGCGCTCTGGTCGAAAAGAGGGCGTTCAGGACTCAAACGAGGAACTAGCCAAAGAACTGGCAGATATCATTCACTATACGGTTGCAATTGCGGCCATCAACGATATTGACCTAACCAAAACCATCTTTGACAAAGATAAGAAGTCTGCCATTAAGTATCAGCATGAAAGAGATTTGGAAGGATTTTTGAAGGGAGATTTGAGAAATATTGAACACTGATTATTTTTTAAAAATAGACTGGGCGATGTATATTGATTGGTTATTACGAATTATACAGATTTCGACTTTTATAGGTGTAATTTTAAAAATTAGTTTCCAGAATAAGGCCTATATTAATAATATCGAAATTCAGGCAATTAAACCAATCGAATTTGATTCCTTACTTACATACGAGATTTCATCATGTTTATGAGTTTAAACATAATAAAAATGATAAACATTATAACCATTTGATTTTTTATCCAAAAGAAGTTGATATTGAAATTGTAGAATTTTATTCTTTAATCTATGATTCAAAAAGTAATCGTTTAGTCGTTCAAGATAAAATACATACAGTCAAAAATTTAAAAAATTATACATGCTTATTGATTTATACAAATTTACCTGAGACTATACCTAGTTTAAGAATGAAATGGAAGACAAGTCAAGGTCAAATTGGGGAGTATACATTTTATAGTAATATGTATAACGGGAATATAAATATTTCTTCTTTTAAATATAAATTAACATTAAAGAGGAAACTACTAGCAATTTTGGGATTATAGCTGATTTTCTCCAACTTGTGAAAATCCCTGGAACGTGATAAAATAAAGGATAGAAATAGATACAGGAGACAAGATGAACTACTTTAATGTTGGGAAAATCGTCAATACGCAGGGTCTACAAGGTGAGATGCGAGTCTTGTCTGTGACGGATTTTGCTGAGGAACGGTTTAAAAAAGGGGCAGAGCTGGCTTTATTTGATGATAAAGACCAGTTTGTCCAAACAGTGACCATCGCAAGTCACCGTAAGCATAAGAACTTTGACATTATCAAATTCAAAGACATGTACCATATCAATGCGATTGAAAAGTACAAGGGCTATAGTCTCAAGGTCGCCGAGGAAGATTTGAACGATCTAGATGATGGAGAATTCTATTATCACGAGATTATCGGTTTGGATGTTTACGAGGGTGATAACTTGATAGGAACTATCAAGGAAATCCTACAACCGGGAGCCAACGATGTCTGGGTGGTAAAGCGAAAAGGTAAGCGAGATTTGCTTTTACCTTACATTCCGCCAGTAGTTCTCAATGTTGATATTCCAAACAAGCGGGTCGAAGTGGAAATCTTAGAAGGACTAGATGATGAAGATTGATATTTTAACCCTCTTTCCTGAGATGTTTTCTCCGCTGGAACACTCGATTGTTGGGAAGGCTCGAGAAAAAGGGCTCTTGGATATCCAGTATCATAATTTCAGAGAATATGCTGAAAAGGCCCGTCATGTTGACGATGAACCTTACGGAGGCGGTCAGGGGATGTTGCTAAGGGCTCAACCCATTTTCGATGCCTTTGATGCTATTGAAAAGAAAAATCCGCGCGTCATTCTCCTCGATCCAGCTGGAAAGCAGTTTGATCAGACTTATGCTGAGGATTTGGCTCAAGAGGAAGAACTAATCTTTATCTGCGGTCATTATGAAGGGTATGACGAGCGCATCAAGACCTTGGTAACTGATGAAATTTCCCTAGGAGACTATGTTTTGACTGGAGGAGAATTGGCGGCCATGACCATGATCGATGCGACTGTGCGATTGATACCGGAAGTGATTGGTAAGGAGTCTAGTCACCAGGATGATAGCTTTTCTTCGGGTCTTCTCGAATATCCTCAGTACACTCGCCCTTATAACTATCGAGGTATGGTCGTGCCAGATGTGCTCATGAGTGGGCACCATGAAAAGATTCGCCAGTGGCGGCTGTATGAGAGTCTAAAGAAAACCTACGAACGCAGACCTGACCTGCTAGAAAACTATAAACTGACAGCCGAAGAAGAAAAGATGCTGGCTGAAATCAAAGAAAACAAAGAATAAAGGAGAACCTTATGCAAGTAATCAAACGTAATGGAGAAATTGCTGAATTTGATCCAGATAAAATTTACCAAGCTGTTCTAAAAGCAGCCCAAACAGTTTATGTTTTGACTGATGACCTACGTCAAAACTTAGCTCAAGTTACTAAAAAAGTCGTTTTGGACTTGGAAGAAGCAAAAGTAGAACGTGCCACTATCAGCATGATCCAGTCAATGGTTGAGCACCGCTTGCTTGGAGCTGGCTACATTACAATCGCAGAACATTATATCTCTTATCGCTTGCAACGCGATTTGGAGAGAAGTGGTTATGGCGACCATATCGCTGTTCATCTTCATTTTGAACAAATTCGTTAAGAAAAAGAGTGGGATGCAAAGAACATCTCACTCTTTCTTAAATAGATTTTTCTGAGCTTTTTGTACGGTTGAGGGAACAAAACGAAGTCGTTTAATATCACTGATACGAATGATTCGGGTCACGTTTTTTGAAAAATTTTTGACGATAATTTGTTGGCGATTAGCATCGTGTTTAACAATATCACCCGTAAAACTTGTCTCAGCAAGTATGACATGAACAGCCGTCTTTCTTTGGATGGCTTGTTCAATCATAGCAGTGAGGGAGTTATCCTCGATTTGAGGATGATCATCATTCCCATTGAGAAAACCATGTAGTTTATCTAGAACTAGTTTGAATGTCTGTCTCATAGAATCCTCCCTTCTTATATATCCACATTATATAAAATTTTCCTAAAAACCACAAGATTTTTACGAATAGACTATAGAAAGCATATCACATAAAGGAGTTAAAATGGCAGAATTTACATTTGAAATCGAAGAACACTTGCTCACCTTGTCTGAAAATGACAAAGGATGGACAAAAGAACTAAATCGCGTTAGCTTTAATGGTGCCCCTGCAAAGTTTGACATTCGCGCTTGGAGCCCAGACCATACCAAAATGGGCAAAGGAATCACGCTTTCCAATGAAGAATTTCAGGTAATGGTCGATGCCTTTAAAGGGCAACAATAAAAAGAATCTTGAGTGCAACTCAAGATTCTTTTTTTAGGACACAATATAGTCACACAGAGAAGTTTTAGACAATTGAATAAAAGTCTCTCTATACTCTTCAGGTGGTGTTGGATCATCCTTACGAATCCAGACTTCAATGAAAGAGATTGCCATGGTCGTAATGATATAAGCGATGTCCTCTTTATTAAAATTATATTTCAGTTGGTAATTGACATTCTTTAGTACCCACTCTGAGTATGTTCCACGCAGAAATTCCTTCCAACATGGGTCGACTTGTGTGGTATACAAGGTGTTAACAATTTCCCTTTTTTCGTATATGAGAGGAAGTATATGGTCTGCTAAAAAGCTGATAGGATCTCCATCATTGCTAGGGCAGTACTTATTAAAGACGTTAAAAAAGTGCTGATTGGTCTCTTCGTGAATGTATTCGATAATATCTTCAAAGTTGTTAAAATGCTTTTGATAAATCGCTTGTCGTGAAATACCAGCTTCAGCAGCAATTTCAGTCATTGTAAAGGAACTACGCTGAGGATTTTTCTTAGCTAGTGTGATGAGAGCTCTAATGATTAGCTCACGAGTATTCTTTGCCATAGAATTACCTTTCTACTTATAATTATTTACAGTTATTTTTGAATGAAGAAAAATCAGAATGTTCAAGTTAATATAAACAATCAATGAACATTAAATTTTCTGAATCTTTTAGGTAGCTCTATTGTATCACAAATAATTTATAAAATATAGCTCAATCATTGAAAATGCGTTTTCTGAAAAGTATACAATTGCTAAGAATCCAAAATCAATGGAAGCTTATTTGGTTTGAATCAATTAGAATACTTTTCTACTTTGCATATCGTGAATAGCTGTAATTTGAAGAATAAAACGATTAATATTCATACCGGTATAAGAATAGTCAAGTAGCTAAATAGTGTACAGTTGATTCTTAGAAAGGAAATAGTCCAGAACAATTGTTCTGGACTATTCTTTTATCTTGAAAAATATGGAAGGCTGTTCAATCGTTCGAGTAGGGGACGACTAATGAAACTAATGGCAATAATCTTACCAAGATCAGGGAGGATAAAGGGAAGGACACCGACAGCTAGTGCCTTATCAAATGGCATCCCGGCAAGGAAGTGGAGGCTGAGAATACCTCCGACAAAGACGAGTGAATCGCCCAAGAGGTTGGCTAGGAAAATGCGAATGTAGCTACTTTTTTGATGGATGAGATAAGATGTAAGTCCAGCATAGACAAGGTCGAACCAAAGATAGCCTGCACTTGGGCCGACTAAAACGTGAAATCCAGCTCCTCCCCCTGCAAAAACAGGTAAACCAATGGCACCCAGCAAGAGATAGAGAGCTACAGATAGAACAGCTTCTCTGGGTCTAAAAACAGTAGCAATCAGACCGATCGCAAAGTTTTGCAGAGTGAAGGGGACAGGACCGATAGGGAGACTGATTTGTGCCAATACGGCGATGAGAGCAGCACCTATAGCAGGGATAGCATAGATATGAGCTTTTTTCAAAACTGTTAACCTCTTTTCAAAATTATAGTAACTATTATACTAATTCAGAAACAAAAGTCAACCTATTTTTGGAATCAAGGTAACAATTTTGTAACGGCCGATTTTGCAAGTAAAAAGAGACCTCAAGAGGTCTCTTGCGATAATTAGCGCATGGTCACAAATTCTTCTGAAGCGGTTGGGTGGATTGCTACTGTAGCATCAAAGTCCGCCTTGGTTGCTCCCATCTTAATAGCAACAGCGAATCCTTGAATCATCTCATCCACTCCGTAACCAAGTCCGTGTAGGCCAACAACTTTTTCGTCAGTACCTGCAGTGATGAGTTTGAAGCGAGATTCTTGACGATGGCTTGTAACGGCTGAGTACATTGATGCAAAGCTTGACTTGTAGACTTTGATGTTATCTTGGCCGTATTCTTTGATGGCTTGATCTTCAGTTAAACCGACTGTTCCGATTGCTGGGTGGGAGAAAACAACTGTAGGGATAGTCGTGTAGTCCATCTTGGCGTTTGTTTTCCCGTTGAAGAGGCGTTCAGATAGGGTACGTCCTGCCTTGATGGCTACTGGGGTCAGTTCTTTCTCACCAGTAACGTCTCCAAGAGCATAGATGCCATCTACAACTGTATTTTGGTATTCATCGACTTGGATAAATCCACGTTGGTTGAGTGTAACTCCAGCCTTTTCTAACTCCAGACCGTCTACATTTGGACGGCGACCGGTAGCCCAGATAACTTGGCTGGCAGTGTGACTAGAACCGTCTTCGAAATGAATGGTAATACCTTGCTCCGTTTCTTCGAGCTTGACGGGTACCTTATGTGTGTGCAAAGGTAGACCTGTTTTTTCCATTTCATTGACAAGACCTTCAACGATGTAGCTGTCAAAACCACGTAAAGGACGATCTCGGCGGACGAACAAATCAGTTTTTACACCGAGTGCATGGAGAACACCAGCTAGCTCAACCGCGATATAGCCTGCGCCTAGGATAGCAACGGATTCAGGAAGTTGCTCCCAAGCAAAGACATCGTCTGAGCTACCACCGAGTTCAGCTCCAGGAATAGTTGGAATGCTTGGTCGAGCACCAGTCGCAATCACGATATGCTTTGCACGAATCAATTCACCATTAACGCTGACTGTATGAGCATCAACGAAATGAGCACGACCTTCAATCAAATCAACACCGTTGCGCTTGAAACTTCCATCATAAGACGAGCGGGCACGATCGATGTAGGCTTCACGATTTTGACGAAGTTTAGCAAAATCAAATTGAACATCTGAACTTGTAAAACCGTAGTCAGGGCCGTAGTGGTGGAGGCTTTCAGCGATTTGCGCTCCATACCACATGATTTTCTTAGGAACACAGCCGACATTGACGCAGGTTCCACCTAATTTTTTCTCCTCGATAACAGCTGCTTTAGCCCCGTGTTCACCAGCTCGGTTCATAGTGGCGATACCGCCACTTCCTCCACCGATGGCGATGATATCATATTCTCTCATAGAAAACTCCTTATAGCTTTGATAGTCATATTCTATCGTTTTTATTTTTTGAATGCAAAAATCTGCTACGATAAAAAAATTATAAAAACGCTTGCCAAATTCAAAAAGATATTGTATTATATATCTAGCACAATAATCCAATAAACGAATACCGAATGAAATAATGATCCTGAATTGTCATTGTTTCCATCTGAACTGTCATTGTTTGGGCTTGGTGTTTCTGATATAATGGTTTTTGTAAGGCAAAAGAATAAAGGAGCTTAAAAATGAAAAGAAATAAGAAGGCAAAAAAATGGCAATTATACACAGCGATTGGTGTTGCCAGTGCTATTGTTATCGGTGCTGCGGGGATTTTGATTTTTAGACAACCTTCCCAGTCAGCAGTCAAGGAGGAAACCTCTCATATCGTTACTGCTAAGGAAGGTTCTGTTGCTTCATCGGTTCTCTTATCAGGTACGGTTACAGCAAAAAATGAACAATACGTTTATTTTGATGCTAGTAAGGGAGATTTAGATGAAATTCTCGTTTCAGTCGGGGACAAGGTCGAAGAAGGGCAAGCTTTGGTCAAATACAGCAGTGCAGATGCTCAAGCTGCCTATGATGCAGCTGATCGTGCAGTTGCAAAGGCAGACCGTCATATCGAGGAGTTAAACAAAGCTCGTGAGAATGCATCAGCTACACCAGCTTCTCCACAGGTTCCAATAGAAGCTGGACTCCCAGAACAAGCGCAAGCAGCGACTTCTTCAGTATCTTCTATTGATTCTCAAATCAGTGATGCCAAGGATAACCGTGCAGATGCTGTTGCTCAACTCAACAAGGCTCAAGCTCAGCTAGATGCTGCAACTGTCCTCAGTACACTAGAAGGGACTGTAGTTGAAGTTAATCGTAATGTTTCCAAATCGCCAACAGGTAATAGCCAAGTGGTAGTACATGTCGTAAGTAATGAAAACTTGCAAGTCAAAGGGGAGTTGTCTGAATACAACCTTGCTAACCTTTCTGTTGGGCAAGAAGTTACCTTTACTTCGAAGGTTTACCAAGATAAGAGCTGGACAGGAAAAATCAGCTATATTTCTGATTATCCTAAGAACAATGGAGAAGCAGCGAATGCAGCTCTTGGAGGAAATACTGGATCTAAGTACCCTTATACTGTTGATGTGACCAGCGATATCGGTGAGTTGAAACAAGGTTTCTCAGTCAGTGTTGAAGTCAAAAACAAAAGTAAAGCCATCCTTGTTCCTTTAACCAGTGTTGTTACCGAAAATGACAAAAACTATGTCTGGGTCGTTGACGACCAGAAAAAAGCGAAGAAGGTAGAAGTTACTTTGGGGAATGCGGACGCAGACAACCAAGAAATTACTTCAGGTGTGACAGACGGAGCCAAGGTCATCAGTAATCCAACATCTTCCTTGGAAGAAGGAAAAGAGGTGAAGGCTGATGAAAAAACTAATTAGTCTCAAAAATATCTGCAGGAGTTATCGAAATGGTGACCAAGAACTGCAGGTCCTTAAAAATATCAATCTAGAAGTTCATGAAGGTGACTTTGTTGCTATTATGGGACCTTCTGGTTCTGGTAAGTCTACCTTGATGAATACCATCGGAATGTTGGATACACCAACTAGTGGAGAGTACTATCTTGAAGGTCAAGAAGTGGCAGGTCTTGGAGAGAAACAACTGGCCAAGGTCCGCAACCAGCAAATCGGTTTTGTCTTTCAGCAGTTCTTTCTCTTGTCCAAGCTCAATGCACTTCAAAACGTCGAATTGCCCTTGATTTACGCGGGTGTTTCGGCTTCTAAACGTCGGAAATTGGCTGAGGAATTTCTGGAAAAGGTTGAGTTGACGGAGCGCAGTCATCATTTGCCTTCTGAGTTATCAGGTGGTCAAAAGCAACGTGTAGCAATTGCGCGTGCCTTGGTAAATAATCCCTCTATCATCCTAGCAGACGAACCCACAGGAGCCTTGGATACCAAGACAGGAAATCAAATTATGCAACTGTTGGTTGAGTTAAACAAGGAAGGGAAAACCATTATCATGGTCACGCACGAGCCTGAGATTGCTGCCTATGCCAAACGCCAAATTGTCATTCGTGATGGGGTCATCTCATCAGACAGTGCTCTGGTAGAAAAGGAGGAAAACTAGATGCAGAATCTGAAATTTGCCTTTTCATCCATCATGGCCCACAAGATGCGTTCCTTCCTCACCATGATTGGGATTATCATCGGAGTTTCATCTGTCGTCGTCATCATGGCACTGGGAGACTCCATGTCTCGTCAGGTCAATAAAAACATGACCAAATCACAGAAGGATATCCATGTCTTTTTCTCTCCTATCAAAAGCAAGGATGGTTCCTTTACGCAGAAACAATCCGCTTTGACAGTCAGCGGGAAAGAAGAGGATGTTCATGTTGAACCACCAAAACCACTAGAATCCTGGGTCAAGGAGGCTGCTAAACTTAAAGGAGTAGACAGCTACTATGTCACCAACTCGACCAACGTCACCCTATCTTATAAGGATAAGAAAGTTGAACGAGCGACTCTGACAGGCGGAAATAGCACCTACATGAACGCAGTTGAAAATGAAATCGTTGCGGGTAGAAGTCTAAGACCGCAAGACTACAAGGAATTTGCCAGTGTGATTTTGCTGGACGAAGAACTAGCCAAGAGTTTGTTTGATAGTCCAGAAGCTGCGGTTAATCAAATCATCTCTGTTAATGAATTTAGTTACCGTGTGATTGGTGTTTATACTAGTAATGAAGCTAAAACTGCTAAAGCCTTTGGGATTGGTGGTCTTCCAATTACGACCAATATTTCTCTCGCAGCCAATTTTAATACTGATGAAATCTCGAACATCGTCTTTCGTGTCAATGATACTAGTCTAACGCAGACCTTGGGACCAGAGTTGGCTCGAAAATTGACTGAGATTGCTGGTCTTCAGCAAGGGGAGTACCAAGTTGCGGATGCAACTGCCGCCTTCCAAGAGGTACAACAACTATTTGGTTTTATGACAACGATCATCAGTGCCATCGCAGGAATCTCTCTCTTTGTCGGGGGAACTGGTGTCATGAATATCATGCTGGTCTCGGTGACAGAACGCACGCGGGAGATTGGTCTACGAAAAGCTCTCGGAGCTACTCGGGCTAATATCTTGGTACAGTTTTTGATTGAATCCATGATCTTAACTTTGCTAGGTGGTGTCATCGGTCTTGGGATTGCTGCTGGAATGACCATGTTAGCTGGAGTATTGCTTCAAAACATGATTGCAGGTATCGAAGTTGGGGTTTCCCTCCCAATCGCTCTCTTTAGCTTGGCTGTGTCAGCCAGCGTTGGGATGATTTTTGGAGTCTTGCCAGCCAATAAAGCGTCTAAGCTTGATCCAATCGAAGCACTTCGTTATGAATAAGATATAGAACAGAAAAAAACAAGATGGACATTTATCTGTCTTGTTTTTGTATGGATTTTCCTATCGAAAATCACTAAAAATATGATATAATGAAGTGTTAGAAAATCAGGTTTCATTTGCCTGGAAAGGAAAAATTATGTCTGAAAAGAATTTTTATATTACAACACCGATTTACTATCCATCTGGTAAACTTCATATCGGTTCTGCCTACACAACCATCGCTTGTGATGTCCTAGCTCGCTACAAACGCCTTATGGGCTTCGATGTCTTTTATCTGACAGGTCTTGACGAGCATGGTCAGAAAATCCAGCAAAAAGCGGAAGAAGCTGGCATCACACCACAAGCCTATGTTGACGGCATGGCAGTTGGTGTCAAAGAACTCTGGAAATTACTAGATATCTCATACGATAAATTTATCCGTACAACTGATGACTATCATGAAAAAGTAGTGGCTCAGGTCTTTGAACGCTTGCTTGCTCAAGATGATATCTACTTGGGTGAATACTCTGGTTGGTATTCAGTTTCAGATGAGGAATTCTTTACAGAAAGTCAGCTTGCGGAAGTTTTCCGTGATGAAGCTGGAAATGTGACAGGCGGTATTGCTCCATCAGGTCACGAAGTGGAATGGGTTTCTGAAGAGTCTTACTTCCTTCGCCTCAGCAAATACCAAGACCGCTTGGTCGAATTTTTCAAATCACATCCTGACTTCATCACTCCAGATGGTCGCCTTAATGAAATGTTGCGTAACTTCATTGAGCCAGGCTTGGAAGACTTAGCAGTATCTCGTACAACCTTTACCTGGGGTGTACCAGTCCCATCAAATCCGAAACACGTTGTCTACGTTTGGATCGATGCCCTTCTTAACTATGCGACAGCTCTTGGTTACGGTCAAGATGAACATGGCAACTTTGACAAGTTCTGGAACGGAACAGTCTTCCATATGGTTGGAAAAGACATCCTTCGTTTCCACTCCATC